>CAMLKS010000259.1 GCA_946480675.1 uncultured Bacteroidota bacterium | reverse complement strand
TACATTATGATATCGCGCCCAGGTATCAAAACGGGCAGCGGCCAATAAAGCCCCTGAAAAAAAATGGCAGCTAAAGCTTAGCAAATAATCTAACCGGAGGATGGCCCCACGTGTACCCAATATATCAGCATAAAAACTATTTACGATGAATAGCAATGCATAAACAAAGCTCAAAAGCACTATTATAAACATATTACGCCTACGCAACAGGAACAATGCAGACAAAGCAATGTATAAACTAAATTCATAGGCCAGCGTCCATAATGAACCATTGATAGCCGTATTATAAGGTACCGTAGTAAATACGCCCTTTATACCATATTGAATAAAATACAACGAAAGATTTCTTGGGACATAGGAATATAACTCTGCATTGCGCCAATAAGAAACGGAGGGATTATCATAACACATTGGCGCTATGACAAGCACCGTGAACAATAACACAACAATCAAAGCAGGGAATAAACGTATGATACGCTTCCAGTAATAATCTATAATACCCTTACTGCGCTGCAGGCTTTGAAACACCAGGTAACCACTGATAATAAAGAAGCCCTGCAAACCTATATTGGACAACTGCGCTTGCCCGTAGCTGTATTGGCACAGCAAATCACATTCCTTTACCCCGGATAGCGGGTATGAATGGGTAATGACCACAAACAGGGCAAACAGCAGCCGTAGAAAGTCGAAATTGTTCCTGTGCGTTGCAGCGGGCATATTATCCTTTTTTACTTTGAAGGATAGAACATAAAATATACCGCACCGATTATCAGCGCAAAAGCTACAGCATAGTTCCATTTAAAGGGTTCCTTCAAAAAGAAAATGGCAAAGGCGCAAAACACCGCCAGTGATATAACTTCCTGAATGGTTTTTAGCTGGAAAGGCGTATATCCTTCTTGCTGTCCAAAACGGTTGTTTGCAGGTACCATAAACAGGTATTCAAAAAAAGCGATGCCCCAACTGATAAGTATTAGTTTTAACAGCGGTGTATCGGCAGTACCTTTTTTCAGGTGGCCATACCAGGCATAGGTCATAAAACAGTTGGATATCAGCAGGCAAACGATAGTGCGCATACAAAATATTGTATGTCAAAAGTATTCCAATAGAAATAAAAAAGCACCGGTTATTATGCCGGTGCCTTATTCATTGCCCTTTCGTCTTATGCTTCATTCTTAGAATCATTCCTGGCTACCACCACTCCGTCAAACACGTCTATCAATACGGGCTTTGATTTATCTATATCGCCTGCTATTATCTTTTTGCTCAGCAGGTTTACTATATCCTTTTGTATCACACGTTTCAGCGGGCGTGCACCATACTGCGGGTCGAACCCACGCTGGGTAATATAATCGAGCGCATAGTCTGAAAACTGCAGGTCTATACCCTGCTGCGCCAGTTGTTTTTGCAATTGCTCCAGTTGAATGCGTATGATGCCTTTTATCTCCTTCCTCATCAGCGGGCGGAACATTACAATGTCATCCACACGGTTCAGGAACTCAGGGCGCATCGACTGTTTCAGCAGGTCCATCACCTGCTCTTTGGTTGCATCTACCACTTCATTTATATCCTTGCCTTCCAGCTCGGTGAAGTTTTCCTGTATGATGTGGCTACCCATATTGCTGGTCATGATGATGATGGTATTCTTAAAGTTCACCACGCGGCCTTTGTTATCGGTCAGTCGGCCATCATCCAGCACCTGCAGCAGTATGTTGAAGGTATCCGGGTGTGCTTTCTCTATCTCATCCAGCAATACCACACTGTATGGTTTGCGACGTACAGCTTCGGTCAGTTGCCCACCTTCATCGTAGCCCACATATCCCGGAGGTGCACCTACCAGCCTGCTTACAGCATGCTTTTCCTGGTACTCACTCATATCTATACGGGTCATCATACTATCATCGTCAAATAGCACTTCTGCCAGTGCTTTAGCCAGTTCGGTCTTACCTACGCCGGTAGTACCCAGGAAGATAAATGAACCTATAGGCCTGCGAGGGTCGTGCAGCCCCGCCCTGCCACGGCGGATGGCATCCGCCACTACTTCTATCGCCTCGTCCTGACCTACTACCCTTTTATGGAGTTCTTCTTCCAGGTTCAGCAGTTTTTCACGCTCACTTTGCAGCATACGTTGCACGGGTATGCCGGTTGCTTTGGCCACATTTTCGGCTATATCTTCTGCATCTACTTCTTCTTTCAACAAGCGCTTCTGCTGGCCTTCGTTGCTTTTCAGCTCTTCAGACAAGCGTTGCACGGTTGCTTCCTCTTCTTTTATCTTGCCATAGCGTATCTCAGCCACCTTACCATAGTCGCCATCGCGTTCTGCTTTTTCAGCTTCCAGTTTCAGCGCCTCTATGTTCGATTTCGATTTGTTTATCTTATCTACCAGTTCCTTTTCTTCCATCCACTTAGCCTTCAGCGTATCGCGCTGCACGGTAAGCAGGGATATATCCTGTCCCAGTTCTTTCAGCTTGGGTTCATCATTCTCGCGTTTGATAGCTTCGCGCTCAATTTCCAACTGGCGGATACGGCGTTCCAGTTCATCCAGTTCTTCCGGCATCGAGTTCATTTCCAGCTTCAGCTTTGCAGCACTTTCATCTATCAGGTCTATAGCCTTATCGGGCAGGAACCTATCTGTAATATACCTGTGCGATAATTCTACCGCCGCTATAATAGCCTCGTCTTTAATGCGCACTTTGTGGTGGCTCTCGTATTTATCTTTCAGTCCCCGCAGGATGGAAATAGCATCTTCCGGCGTAGGTTCATCTACTATCACCTTCTGGAAACGGCGTTCCAGCGCTTTATCTTTCTCAAAGTATTTCTGGTACTCGTTCAGCGTAGTAGCACCTATCGCGCGCAGTTCACCACGGGCAAGAGCTGGTTTTAGTATGTTGGCAGCATCCATAGCGCCTTCCATAGCGCCGGCACCTACCAGCGTATGTATCTCGTCTATAAACAGTATCACTTCGCCGTCGCTTTCGGCTACTTCTTTTACTACGCCTTTCAGCCTTTCTTCAAATTCACCACGGTATTTGGCACCAGCCATCAGGCCACCCATATCCAGTGCGAAGATTATTTTTGATTTCAGGTTATCGGGCACATCACCATTTATGATGCGGTGCGCCAATCCCTCTACGATGGCTGTTTTACCTACACCGGGCTCACCCACCAGTATGGGGTTATTCTTGCTCCTGCGCGAAAGTATATGCAGGGTGCGGCGTATCTCCTCATCACGTCCTATCACCGGATCTAGCTTACCGTTACGGGCAAGGTCATTCAGATTTTTGGCATAGCGTTGCAGGGAATTATACTGCTGTTCCGAGGTTTGGGAACTGACAGTGCTGCCTTTTCTAAGGTCTTTAATAGCGGCTATCAATCCTTTTTCGGTAAGACCGGCATCTTTCAGGGTCTTCGATGTTTCATCATTTACCTGTAGCAATGCTATAAGCAAGTGTTCCTGTGTTACAAATTCATCCTTAAATTCCTTCAGCACATTAGCGGTACGCAGAATGGCGTTGTTCAGTTCACGGCTCACACTTTGCGCCGGTTCGCCATTTTGTATAGTAGGTATACGTTTTATCTGTTCATCCAGCTTAGTTTGCAGAAAGCTGATGCTCACATTGTTTTTTTTCAGCAGGTGTGTTGTAGGTCCTTCCGTATCATCGAGCAAAGCCTGCAGCATATGCGCCGTTTCAATATTCGGGCTTTGGTTGTTGAATGCCAGTTGCTGTGCATGTTGCAGCATTTCCTGGGCTTTTATGGTAAAATTATTCAAGTTCATATTCTGTTCTTATTGTTATGGATATAGCCATAAAAAACGTTCCAATATGAAAATCGGTGTTGCTATGGCAGTTTATAGCCTATAGATGCGACAAGCTGTCTTATCTGTTGAGAATCAACTGAAAATATTACAGTTTTAAATTTAACAAAGCTGACCGTTTGACGGCTTTTAGTGTTATATAGGCCACACACCGTAACTTTGCCCAATGGCAAATAATAAGAACAGGCGCGCGCTGAAAAGAATGAAAGTAAGACCGGCAGTATTGCCAACCATACTAGACCAGAGCACATTCGACAAAAACATAATTGACATAATACTAAACACTCTTTATAATAACTCCCATACAGATGCTATGCACCTGGAAAATGAGATATACAAACCTAATAATGTCAACCTGTCTCCCAAAGAAACGGAACGCATATGGGAGATATTAAAAGCATCGGGCTGGGTAACGCCCGTTATTGGGTTTGGCAATTCGGGGAAGATTGAGATGACACGTGAAGGTTACCAGCTAATGGCCCAATACGGCAGCTACAAGAGCTAC
>CAMLKS010000258.1 GCA_946480675.1 uncultured Bacteroidota bacterium | reverse complement strand
ATGGCAAAACTCGTTGTTCACACTAATGCATGTATAGCCGGGAAATCCATAAGCAAGATTAGGTGCCGACCTGGCACCAAAAGAACGTAATATGTCGTTGCCAAAATTATCCAGCTCTTTCGTGGTGATACCCGGCCGGGCATAATCTATCATACGCCTTAGGGTAATTGCAACCGCCTCGCTGGCTTTCTTCATCCCTGTTAATTCCGCTTCATTACTTATCGACATATCCTGTTATTTCTGTTGTACATGCAATTTAACGAATATGTTCCTTTCAATAAAAAGCCCGGCATATACCGGGCTCCTTATTTTAGAAATGTGTCCTTGCTTAGTTTTTCAACAGTTCGGGTATCAGTTTACCATCCGTTTCAGGATATGGAATATTGGTAAGTTTAACAATCAAAGGCGTGATATCTAGCAAACGCATGTTCTCAACTATGGTTCCTTTTTTAAGGCCGGGGCCACAGGCCACAAAACCTGTTTTTATTTGCTGATGATCGGGGAAGAAACCGTGCGTGCCTCTTATTTTGTCGTAAGGCTTTACCAGCTGGGTTGTGTCATTTCCAAAGGCAGTACCATTCAATCCGGTTAATGCCAAGGGCACATTAGGATCGGCACCTACAGCCGTCAGTTTGTCTTTCTCTACTATGGCAAAATACTGCTTCACACTATCCGGTAAGCTGGTCAGCAACTTTCTTACTTTGTCAACTGTTGCTTTATCGTTAGGGTTCTTCAACTCAAGAAAAGTACCACCACCTGAATTGTGAAACTGTGCTTTCCAGTCATCTTTTTTGATGTCTTTTATTAAGCCATTTTGTTTCAGTAGGTAGTTGGGGTTGAAAGAGCGATAGATATCTTCAAAGCCATGGTCACCTGTTACAATTACCAATGTACTATCAACAATACCAGCCCTTTTCAACGATTCGAAGATTGTTTTGATAGAACGGTCTGCGCCGGCTACCGATGCACGCACCATGTAATGCTCGCGACCTTCCTGGTGTTCGTAGTGATCGGTACATGCCAGGTGCACAGCCGTGAAGTTTGGTTTGTAGGTTCTCAAAAGGTACCCTGTGATCCTTCCCATATTCTCATCAGCTATCAGTTCGTTGTTCTCAGCGCCTATGTCATCTGCTTCCAGGTAGCCGGTAGCTTTGTCTTGCACTTCCTGCCACAGGGTAGCAG
Organism: uncultured Bacteroidota bacterium; assembly: GCA_946480675.1. The sequence goes on along the minus strand of CAMLKS010000258.1, from coordinate 3,149 downwards.
GGTAGGTAGCAGCAGCTGTATATGGCCTGGCATCTTTCGTATCCAGATGGTTCCAGTACTCAGGTATACGATAATCGATAGGTGCATTGTAGGTTACCGGCCAGCGAACACAAGCAGTCTTTTTGCCTGCTTTACGCATAGCAGACCATAGGTTCTCTGATTTTATCAGGTTATAATCCCAATACCATTTACCTGTCTGTCCTTGCGGCTCAAATGGCAGGTTGTAGTAAATGCCGTGTTTGGCAGGTGTCATTCCCGTTACCATAGTCGTATGGTCAGGATAAGTAACGGATGGGAAAACAGGATCTACACCACGAGCAGCTACACCATTTTTCATCATTTCCCTTACGGTAAACATACCATAAGTACTGTCCAGATAAAATTCTGGACGAAAGCCATCTACTGTAATGAGTACTACGTATTTAGCTTGTGCGTTTTGGGCATTTGCCGCTATGCAAGATGAAAGCAGGCAAGCTGTTCCTATTATGTTGTTTATTATTCTCTTAGCCATTTGTTTGAATTGATTAATTTTTTTTATGATTAGAAACCATACCTTAAACCAAGCTGTATCTGGTAAGGGTTACCACTTAGTGAAGATACACCGGCGTTGGTGTTCACTGCATACTTGTATGTGTTGGTATTAGCATCGAAGCCCCTGATAGTGTACAGGCTGGTAGTACCTACGTTGTGGTTGATACCTTTTGTTTTATCCAGCAGGTTGGCTACGTTGAATACGTCTACAGATACTTCAAAGTTGTGCTTCCTGTAAACTTTTATCTTCTTTGACAGACGGATATCGAACACACCATAGAATGGATTTTCACCACCGTTACGCTCCGCTATTTTACCGAAAGACTTGCGGATGTAATCTTTCATGCTGTTTTCCACGTTAGGGTTGTTCAATACGGCGTTGATGCCATCCTTCAGGTATTGAGGTGTGCTGGCATCGTTCGGGTCGTAAACATATGCCAGGTCGTTTGTTGCTACGAAGTCACCGTTTACGTTACCATTAACAGTAAGAGAGTAGCGGGTACCTGCAATACCTGAGAAGCGTATACCTGCACTGATACCCCAGAATGTTGGAGCAGTACCGTACACTACTACTTTATGACGGAACTGGTTGTCGGAATAAGACATTACATCCAGCTTGCGAGGGTCATCTTTTATGTACTGAACCAATGTAGCGGTGTTGGCCACGTTACCATTGTAAGATGTGTTGTCTTTAGTCTCATTCCATGTGTATGAAACAGCTATTTCACCATCTTTAAAGTAGCGGTACGCACCATCTACTACAAAGGCCATCTGGTTTACTTTACCCGTGCTTGTCAGTTCCAGCACGCGGCCTACTTCTGTAGTTTTACGTCCTTTGGTCCAGTCTGCATTACCATTGCTGGTATTGATGGTAGATGCAGGTACGTATACGCCACGGTTAGCTTCTTCTTCGATAGTGAAGTAGGGGTTCTCCACCATGTTCTTATCTATATAAGTGTAGTTATTGCGTGCAAATGACAGGTACCCCGCTACACTCATCCTGAAATTTTTATTGAAGAAGTGTGAGTAAGACAGGTTGCTTTTGTAAACAACAGGCACCTTCGCTTCTTTACCATTCATATTAATTGTGGCCAGTTTAGGAATGTTAGGATTTGCCAGCAGTTCTTTGCCCGGGGCTGTAGATGGATCCTGGCGATAGCCTACGAAGTTGGGCGCAGGTACTGAACTGCCCGTAAGGTCAACACCTATGATATGAGAACCATCGAACAGCATATTGTTGATCATAGAATATGGGTTCAGAGCAGAGCCCATTATACCACCACCTAAACGTATGATGTCTTTACCATTCTGGCTTACATCCCATGTAGCTTGCAAGCGGGGTTGTATTTGCAGCGTCCTCAATTTATTCGATGTGTTCAGTCCTAAAGTCCTGTCAACTGTTTCGTTATAGTTGGCGCTGTTCAGGTATGCAGTGTAATCTACACGGATACCGGCTGTAACATCCAGGCCGGGTGCTAAGCTTGTTTGAGCTTGTGCATAGGCACTTGGCACCAGGATGTTGAACTTAATGTTCCAATCATCAGAAGTATAAATATCTCTTGCATAACGGTACGGAGTCATGTTGTTAAAATTATTCATGCCCGTAAAGTAGAAGCGACCATTTATTTCACTACCGTAAATAGAGTTTTGATTGGTATAGGCAAGGCCAACACCAAATGTATAGTGGAATTTGCGGGTGTTATAATATACATTGTTTATTAGTTGTGCCACGTGGTTATTAAAGTAATCGCCCCCATAGCGTTGGCCACCAAGTTGTATCGCGGTTGTCAGGTTTGTACCATCATCGGCTACAGATGTGATGTTTTGAACAATGGCACGTGGAATGTTTTCTGCAGGCAATTGGCTATTGGCCAATAATATGTTGTATTCCCAGTAATGCTGCAATTTCAGTTCGTTGGTTACCTTCTCATTTATAGAAGTACGTAATGAAGCCATAGCACTGTTGTTGATACTCTTACGATCACTATACACTTCAAATAGGTTTATGGGCGTATTATCATCATCCGATTGGTTATCCATATCATAGATGAAGTTGTCGCGGATAGTCAATAATGATTTCTGGCTTAGCTGCCAGTCGATACGGCCAAACAAAGCATGCGTATTTTTCTTTTTAGAAAACTGGCCTACTTGTTTTGCATCTGATACCCCATATTTGCTACGGGCTATCGACAGGAAAGTGTCCAGTGTTTCCTGTGTTACATTTAAACGTTTTTCATCAGCAGCCGACTGTATGTTGGCGATGTCTAACGGGCGTGTATCTTCCTGGTGGTCCCATGCAAAGAAAAAGTGCGCCTTGTCTTTAATGATAGGTCCACTTAATGAGAAACCATATTGGTAGGTAGAAAATGGCTGATTGCGTTTTTGACCGTTCAAGCCATAAGGGCTCGACAACCAGTCTGTACGGCCATATACAAAGGCACTACCTGACAGGTTATTGGTACCTGATTTTGTAACCACACTCACCGTACCACCACCGGCATTACCATAAGTAACATCGTACTGGTTGGTAACTACCTGGAACTCACGTACCGCTTCCATAGATATAGAGTATGCACCACTGGGCAAGCCGCCGGCAATAGTGCCCCTAGCCGCCATGC
>CAMLKS010000257.1 GCA_946480675.1 uncultured Bacteroidota bacterium | reverse complement strand
AGCCACTATAGGGTATAACCATGACATCACAAGTGCTATAAATGTAAAAGACACTGCAAGGTCCATCATCCTTTTTACTGCGGCATAATAGGCAGACGGCTGATAAACCATATACCTATGGTTTATTTCGCGAAACATTTCACGAATTTCTGCCATATCAGATTGCGGCGCAGTCTGTCTGGGGGTGGCAGCATTAGGTATTTTTATGACAAAGGGTTGTTCCATTACTTCTTAAAACGATCTTTTTTCAACTGTAGTATAACAGCAAAAATCGTGTCAAACTTTCTTTTGGGTGCAAATTTCTTAATTTTTTTTGCAATAGTTTAATATTTGGGTAATATTATTTTTCTACACCAGTTGTTTTCGGCTATAATATATGTTCCAAAACATAGCTGAAAAAAAAGTGTAATATATTACGCCGGCCTGTGTTTGCAATGCTGCTTCCTGAAACATGAAGAAAAGTGCGGTGATATGAAACACTATAAAAAAATACTTGAATGGTATTTTACGGACATACAAAAGTGGGGGAAGCGTAATAAGCATAAAAAGCAGCATACCCGGCAGCCCTATCATCAGTAGCGACTGAAACCACATATTATGCATATTTAAATTAAAATATTCAGAGCGCTTGGTTGGGTCTGGGTTATTTACATCTATCCCATAAGCGGCCATTTTCTGGTTTTGCAAGTCTTGCGCATCGCCATTGCCGGAACCTGTGAGCCATAAATGATGCTCGTTGATGTTTTCAAAGCCCATACGCCAAACCATTAGCCTGAGCGTCAGGTTATTAAAATCTTTCTGCGGCACATTGTGGTAATCCTTCAGCCAGGCTTTACTAATATCCTTTTGAAAAATATCAGCATAGCGTTTTTTAATAGGATTGTTTGTGAAGACAAGCAAGCCGGCTATTGTCACAAAGACAGCCAATGTAGCCCCTATCTGCATGCGGGTAAGTCTGGCATGCCTGAATATCTTTACAATATATATAGGTATCAGCACTATGAAGAAAACCACCGTAAGCATGCGCGCCGAAAGCATCAGGAAAAAGGCTGTGAGTAGCACAATGAAGAATACCCGCCATTTTTTAGCTCCTTTATTAAAATAAAACTCCCATGGCCACAAAAGTAAAGCGGTAAGGGAAAGCATAGTATGCCAGGCTACATACACAGCATTGGCATCCAGCCTGTAAACCAGGTCGTGATAAAAGAAAAATTTATAATAAAAATAGCCCTCTGCATTCACCCTGATGCAAGCCTGTATTACGCAAAACAATGCAATAGTAGCAGAACCTAATATGGCGGATAAAAAAATGGTTTCTAGCTTTTTTTTATCAAATGATACCCCGGCACCTATAATAATAGGCAAGATAAGTAAGCTGAATTTTGATTGAAGGTCGAAAGCTGATTGTGATTTATTAGCGCTGTAAGTATAGCTGATAGCATGCAACAGGAAATATGCTATCCATGGCCATAGCCACTTGCGTTGTTTTAGTTTTTTAAATATATCGGCAAAGTTGGCCTGAAGTAACCATATAACCATCAGTAGCCCGATTGTAGCTGCGGCAAAAATATAAGGGTATGATACGAAAAACGCTAGCATGCAAAGCAGCGCATGCATTGCTATTTGTAGCCATTTGCCTTTTAGCATGTTTGCAAAAGTAGCTGATTAAATAGTAATTTTACCGTCATTTTGTTACAGAATCAGCTCCTTTAAGTGAAAAATACCCTCTTCGGCAAAATTTTGTCTTCAGGTTTGCAAGCCATTGCCGTGCAGGTATTTGGCGGGGTGTTCTTTATTATCATTTCGTTTTATTTATCTAAAGACTATTTTGGCGTAATAAACTGGGCTAATGCTGTAGCCATGGTGCTCACCATGCTGCTAAGCTTTGGTATGGACCAGGTAGTGGTACGCAGGATTGCAGCGTCCGAAACATCAGACTGGGCAGCTACAGCTTACCTGCTGCATGCGGGTGTAGGTTCACTGGTCACGTTTTTGATACTTTTCGGCATCAGCATGGTGCCTTCGTTTCAGGATGCGCCTAAAATACAGCTATTGCCGTGGTTGTTCTTATCCCAGGGGTTATTATTTACGGCCGGCCCCATAAAGCAATTGCTGAACGCCAAGCAACACTTTAAACCGTATGCACTGATAGCTATAATAAGCAACAGTGCCAAACTACTGGCAGCCTACTGGCTGATAAAGACAAATGCCTTATCGGTAAATGGTGTGATGGCAATTTTGGTAATATGTGGCTTATTCGAGTTGTTAGCTTTGCTGATATATTCTTTGGTTAAGAAAAAACTGGATTTGACGTTTAGAAGGACAGCTTACCTCAAATTGCTGAAAGAGGCTGCGCCGCAATATATAGCTGTTTTGTTTGATGCTAGCCTGGCACGTATTGATTGGATATTATTGGGGATTATCAGCACACCGGCAGCTTCTGCCGAATATGGCCTTGCATACCGTGCTTATGAAATAGCTAAACTACCACTAACAGTATTGAGCCCGATATTGCTGGCGAGATTTGCGAAAATACTAATGGTAAACACTACCCTGTCGGAGGGTACGCAAAAGCAGGTGAAAGACCTGTTTGTGCTGGAAATGTTTTTTGCTACTGTGATACCATTGGTATTGAATATATTGTGGGCGCCGGTACTGGATGATGTATTCAACGGCAAATACGGCTCTGTAAATGCTATGGAATTTATGATATTATCCATTTGCATCCCTATTCAATTTTATATCAACCTGCTATGGACGCTCGGTTTCTCTGCACGTAAGTATAAGCAGATAAGTACTATAATAGCCAGTACTGCATTTATCAATATAGGGTTGAATGCGGTGCTGATACCGTTTTATGGTGGTATGGGTGCCGCCATAGCATTTCTTGCTACATCTGTTATGCAGCTGGTGGGCTATTACCGATTATCGGATAAATATGTAATGAAATTCTCTTCGCTGCCCTTATTTTCTTTCTTGTTAATAGGTGCGGTGAGCTATATAGCGGCTGTTAATATTGTATCAGCATTATGGATGCAGGTAGGGCTGGCTGTTTTTTTATATGTAGCTATAGCATTAGTTTTAAAACAGGTAAATACCGGAAATGTAAAGTCGCTAGTGACATTACTGAAAAAATAAGCTGCTACAACGAATGACAAATACCAAAAGGAACATTTTTCAGGATGTGGATTGGGCAACCTTGTTGTTCTTGGTAGGTATTACTTATGTGAAGCTGTATGTGAAGATAGCCGCTATCTGTTTTTATTTGGTATGGCTTATTTATAAAAAATATAAAACCACCAACTTCCCTGGCTTTAGCAGGTTCTATTTCCTGATGCCCGTAATAGGTATTGTGATGCCATTGCTGAATGGCTCTTTCAAGGCAGATGGATATATGTTTGGCTATGCAATGGGTGCTGTGAACTGGCTGCTGGCCGGTGTAGCCTCTTACTTTTTATGCGTAGCCGTAGTAAATACCCCGGTACATAAACTAAGGAGTACCGTAAAGATTTTCTTCCTTTTCAATGCACTATTCAGCTTTGGCGAGCTGGGCAGGATGATGATAGATTCCGGACAACTGGTGCCTTATTGGTACTGGGAGCCTACGGAATACTATGGCGGCTCAACCGGCGACCATGTGAAGGGTTTATTCAGCAATATATCGGTAGCTAATGCCACTGCCAATGCAATGGGGGTTATCTACTTTGTGTATCATAGAGAGATGAAGTGGGCAATACTTTGTGTGTTGGTATTGCTGCTTTGTACTAGTAACCTTACGCTGATTCTGTTATTGTTATTTCTCATTGCTATGTTGGTATTGCTGAAAAGTCACGAGGCTAAAATGCAAGTACTGGCAGTATTGGCAACTATCGGTATTGTGTATCCCATACTCAGTCTCAATAACATAAAGTATGTAGGGGCAGTTTATACACAGGAAACAGAAAGGAAGAAAGAAAAAGAAACGCAACCTACAGTGGCTAAAAAGGCAAAACAGCCGGAAATAGGCGATTTTTCAGGTATTGCTACTGCAGGCAACTATTATCTGCATAAAGAAAGCTATTATAAACTGCCACTGAATGACAGCCAGCTGATCAGCTATAAAGATGATCTGAAATACCTGCAGCAGTTTGGTACCGCACGTTCACAGTCGAATGACAACCTGCATCTGGAGCCGGCTGTACTGAGAGGTATTATAGAAAAGTGGTATGGCATACCTTATGCTAAAACACCACTAGCAAAAGATCCGGGCTTAGTGAAATTATATACCGGTAAACAGAGATCGGAAGAGCGTCGTGTAGGGACAGTGTGGGGGTGGGGGGGGGGGGGGGGGG
>CAMLKS010000256.1 GCA_946480675.1 uncultured Bacteroidota bacterium | reverse complement strand
CAACCAACTGTTTTTGATCAGAAATTGCCACTTGCTATAGGCTGCGACCATGCAGGTTTTGAATATAAAGAGGCCCTGAAAGCCATGCTTATCCAGGCAGGCTGGACGGTGGAAGACAAAGGTACCTATAGTGCAGACAGTACGGATTATGCGGATTATGCACACCCTGTAGCTGAAATGGTGGCAACAGGTGCAGCCGCGGCAGGTGTGCTGATATGTGGCAGTGCTAACGGCGTATGTATGACGGCCAACAAGCATAAAGGCATACGTGCGGCATTGTGCTGGGAAGATGAAATAGCAGCACTGGCGCGCCAGCACAACGATGCTAATGTGATATGCATACCGGCACGTTTTGTATCTATAGAGCTGGCAGGAAAAATGACAGATACATTCCTGTCAACGGCATTTGAAGGGGGCAGGCACCAACGCCGTGTAGAAAAAATAGCACTGTAATCTTACCTATAAAATATAATGCGTGGTTGATACGTGTAAAGTATCAATCACGCATTTTTTATGCTTTTCTATGTCAAAATGTAACAGCTATCAGCTAAATAACACATGACATAATTTCTTTATTATAAAAGTTATTTGTTCTTTTGCAGTAGCATATAGAAGGGATTTTTTTACATTCTTATTACGAAATGCACCTGTTGGCATGAAAAATGTTAAATATTGTTAACAAAGCTAGAATCAAACTCCATTAATATGAGAAAATTTACACTTACTATTGGTTTGGCTGTGATGCTGCCGGTTGCCGCCAATGCCCAGCGCTATTTGGGTATTGCCACCAGCAACTGGAGTGGTACCAACAGCTTGTACCTCAACCCCGCTAACATAGCAGATTCACGACACAAGTTCTCGATTGATGTAATTTCTGTAAATGCTGGTGTGGACAACAACCTGGCGAAATTCAATGCAGGCGATGTAGCCAGCAAACTGTTTAACGATGAGGATCTGAAATCGGCTTTCAAATACCAGGATAAGGAAAAATTCAGCCTGATGGCCCCTTATGGTGAAGTACGCGGACCCGGCTTTATGGTGAGCATTGGTACCAAGCATAGCCTTGCATTGACAACACGTGTACGTGCATTTAACCAATTCCACAATTTTGACCAGAGTTTATATAAAACGATAGTTGATTCAACTTTCGATCCTGAGCAAAGTGCCACTATCAGGTCGAGTGAGTTTAACTGGACAGCGCATTTGTGGTCTGAATTAGGGTTGAGCTATGGTGCCGTTATCTGGCAAAACAGTAAAAACCAACTGAAGGGTGGTATTACAGCGCGCTACCTGATGGGTGCCGGCTACATCAGTGCTACAAGTAATAATCTGAATGCAACCTATCAGTATCAGAATAATAATGCACAACTGGTGGTGAGCAATTCTGATGTGCATTATAGCCAGGGCGGTGCAAACCTGAATGGTGAATTCAGTGATGCATTTGATAACATAGGTACCAATTCGGGCAAAGGGTTCGGTTTAGACCTAGGTGTGGTTTATGAATATCGCCCTAAGGCGCAGAACTATAAATATGATATGGATGGTAAGACCGGCATTACAGATAATAGCCGCAACCAATACCTGCTGCGTTTTTCTGCTGCGGTAACAGACATTGGTTCATTGCGTTATAAAGGCAACAACAAGCAGGTAAACTTTAGTGGTAGCGGCACCATAGTAGGCAGCGAAATAGAAGATAAGATAGATGATTATGATGAGTTCAGGAATTACCTGATATCAAAAGGTTTTAAAGCAGACTCAAGCACCGGCAGTGCTACTAAAGTATACCTGCCTACAACCCTTGTAGCCAGCGTTGATGTAAACGTGGCCAAGAACTTTTATGTGAATGCTATGTATATGGGTAACGTGGCGGATCGTAGCCGTACGGGTAATACTAACTACAGCCAGTTCACGGTAACGCCGCGTTACGATATCCGCCAGTTCAGCTTTGGCTTACCTATTTCATATAATGCATTATCGCAAAACCTGAAGGTTGGCGCAGGTGTGCGTGTGGCCGGCTTCTTCATTGGCAGTGATGACATGCTTACTTTCTTTGGCGATGGCTACGGCATGAACATGTACTTTGGTGCATATGTACCAATCAACAAACGTAAGCCACGCGATAGCGATGGCGATCAGGTATCGAACCGTAAAGACAAGTGTAAGAATGAAAAAGGTGTATGGGAAATGCAAGGATGCCCTAACCCTGATAAAGATGGTGACGGCATACTGGATAAAGATGATAAATGCCCTGATGTGGCCGGTAGCAAAACAGCCATGGGTTGTCCGGATGCCGACCTGGATAGCGTAGCAGATGCAGAAGACCGTTGTCCACAGGAAGCCGGACTGGTAGCTATGCAAGGCTGCCCGGACCGCGATATGGATGGTGTGGCTGATATGGATGATGCTTGTCCTGACCAAGCTGGTTTGGCTCAGTACCAGGGTTGTCCTGATACAGATGGCGATGGCCTGGCTGATAATAAAGATAAATGCCCGAATGCTGCAGGACCGGTAGCAAATGAAGGCTGCCCTGATACAGACAACGATGGTGTAGCCGATCACCTGGATAAATGTCCTGTAGTAGCAGGTACTGTTGCTAACCAAGGCTGCCCTGAAGTGAGCGTAGAGGTGAAAAAACGCCTGGCATTTGCAGCTACTGCTATACAGTTTGAAACAGGTAAAGCGGTTATCAAGAAAACATCTCATAAACTGCTGAACGAAATCGTTAAGATACTGAACGATTATCCTGATTATATGATGACCATAGAAGGACATACGGATAACGTAGGTAACGATGCATTTAACATGAAGCTGTCAAAAGACCGTGCAGCATCTGTTAAGAACTACTTCGTATCAAAAGGTATATCAAGCGACAGGCTGACAACGGATGGCTTTGGTGAAACAAAACCTGTAGCCAGTAACAAAACTGCCGCAGGACGTGCTAAAAACCGTCGTGTAGCAATGGACCTGAAGCTAAAGGATTAATTACTATAAAGCATGAAAAGCAAAGCGGGGTAATTACTTACCCCGCTTTTTTTATGAAACATCGAACCCCACTTAATTAAAGTACATAGTAAGCATTCTTAGGGTTTGCAGCTACTTCTTCCAGTATGCTATGGTCATTCAGCATTTGTTTAAGGTCTTTTTCTATGTTTTTAGAGATGGCTGTCATGGGTGTATCAGTAGGTTTGTTCTCGAATGGGTCTTGCAGGTGAATAGCCATTTTTTCAATCAGCATAAAAGAGGCCGCAATAGCTATCACCACCGGTATTTCCATGAATCCAAAATATTCGATCAGGCCAAATGGCAACATCATTATAAACAGGTTCATGGCAAAATGTATATACATACTATAAGTAGCTGGAAATACTGTATTCTTGATACGTTCACATTTGCCCATAGAGTCGCACAGGCGCGTAATTGATCTGTCCAATTCCACCTGTTGATATTCATTGATCCATCCCATTTCCAAAGCATAGTTGATATCTCTGCCATGCATTTCTAGTATGGCAGCGGGTGTATTGGTGTATTTAGATACAACATTTATTTCCTCTTCAACCATATAAGGTTTTAGCACAGGCAATGTTTTTTCTTTACGGAGCGAACGTGCTAATGCAAAGCACCAACCCATTTGCCTGCGTATAAACCGTTCTTTGAACTGTTGCGTTTCAATAGAATGATATCCATTATTGCTATTCACAAATGTTATGATTTGCCGTGCCAAAGAGCGGGAGTCGTTCACAATAGCCCCCCATACAATACGTGCTTCCCACCACCTGTCATATGCCTGGTTCGATCTGAAGCCCAGCAGTAGCGATATAACTGTACCCAGTATCATTGGTACACTAAGCGGTATGGTTATGCGTGTAATATGGAAGGAATCATAAAGTGCTGCTATCACAATCGAGTATATGGAAACAACGATGACGCCAGCCTTTATTTTTCCGAAAATGTATTTGAACGGTATCTTATTTCTCAGTAGCATAACTCTTCTCAGTTTTAAATGGTTTTATTTCATTTCTAGTCATCATACTGATTGCAGAAATGTCAACTTCTTTTTTGCTTTTTGCTGATATTACATCCAACGGAAAACCGGTTTTTCTAAACAGAGGAAGCATTTCAATGCTTTTAGCCATAGACAGTTGTAAAACGCTATCTGCAATAAAAATTACATGATCTACTTTTTCGCCCTCCAGCAGGTTTTGCAGATAGGCTGCTGTATTTCCGTATCCGAATTTTACAGTAATAGAATGTATACGGGAAGTGTACCTGTTCTGTAATATCTGGTAAGCTTCTTTAAAGTTTTCGTTGATAGCATGGTGAGGCCTGCTGCGTTTATATGCAAACAGTATATC
>CAMLKS010000255.1 GCA_946480675.1 uncultured Bacteroidota bacterium | reverse complement strand
GGATAAGGAAAACATTTACGACATTATTTATGATGTAGTGCGCAGCGTGCCGAAGGGTAGGGTTACTTCTTACGGTGCGGTAGCTGCAGCTATTGGTACTAAGTCGGGTGCGCGGCTGGTAGGCTACGCTATGAACCATTGCGAAGGCGTAAAACCAAAGGTGCCTGCACATCGGGTGGTCAATCGCAATGGTATGCTCACCGGCAAGCATCATTTCAGTCCGCCTGAAAAAATGGAACAACTGCTGAAAAAAGAAGGAATAGAGGTGAAGGATGATAAAGTGGTCAACTTCAGCAAGGTTTTCTGGAATCCTGTTAAGGAATTATTATAACCTCCGGGTTAGGAATGGTTTTTGTAACTGATCTCATATCATAGGTTTTATTACCCCTTTTAATGAAAATATATAAGCACCCCCGTACTTCAAGCATCTGGATAGTTAGCTCCATTGTTTTATTGTTAGCCATCGCTGCCACCACATCATGCCGCTCGCGCAAAGCACGGAGTGCCAGTGCCACGCATAAAATGATAGAAGCTACAGCTCCTAAGTTTGATGAAAATGATGCAGCCGATGCACTGTCTGAAATATTTGAGCCACAAAGCAATGACAGCATTTGGGCCAAAAAGAAAATATTTGATGTAGCACAGGTAATGCAGAAAGCTTATAAGGATAGCGAATATTACCCTATTTGGCTGACGGGCAATGGCGATACCAGCTATGTAGTACGTCTGTTTAATGAGCTGGCTGATATGCAGAACGATGGTATCAATACGGAACGCTACAGGCTGAAAGACCTGCGGGCAATGCTGAATAAATACCGTGCTGCTAAAGAAGTATCGGTAACCGATGTGATAGCATTGGATACGGCATGTACGCATAGCTACCTGCTCGCCTCGCGCGATCTGTTGTTAGGCGTTGTGATACCTAAGCAGGCCGATTCTTTGTGGTTTCATGTCAATGATTCTGCATGGGCACCTTATGGATTGCTGGCTGCCATGGGTAAGGGGGAAGCAGATTATCCTTCATTAGATTCCTTTCGCAGCCATTTGCCCACCTACAAAATGCTGCGCGATGTGCAAAAGAAATATACGGCACTAGCAACCGATAGCAATTATATAAAAGCCAAAGCTGCGGTAATGGCCGGTGAAAATGCAGGGGATAGCATCCTAAGCATTGTACTGAATGCAGAGCTGCCCTGGCAGCCGGAAGGTAGCGATTCCTTGACGGGTACGTCTTTGTTGCTAAAAAGCTATCAATATTATTTAGGCCTGAAACAAACCGGGAAGCTGGATAGTACTACCCGCTTTTACCTTACCAATGCTATAGATAGCGTAGGGGCACGCGCTGCGCTGAACCAGGAACGTATACGCTGGATGCCGCAAAAAATAGAAGATACATACCTGCTGGTAAATGTACCGCTGATGGAACTCTTCCTGCGTGTAGATGGGGAAAACGCCATGCATATGGAAGTGGTAGTGGGTAAAAGCATCCGGCAAACACCGAGCCTCAATGCCTATATGGCCAATGTGGTCATCAATCCGCCATGGGGGGTACCACCTACTATTTTGAAGAAGGATGTATTGCCCGGCTTGTTGAAAAGCGGTGCGGCTTACCTCAACCGGAAAGGATTGAAAGTGTATGATTTCAAAGGCAACCAGGTAAGCCCATCCGTTGTTACGGCCAGCAACTATAAGCGCTATGTATTCCGCCAGGCACCGGGCGATGATAATGCACTGGGCTATGTGAAATTCAACCTGCCTAATAAATGGGATATATACCTGCACGATACACCGCATCGCGAAGATTTTGGTAAGAAAGACCGCGCTAAAAGCAGTGGTTGCATACGGGTGCAGCAGCCTAAGGAAATGGCAGAATTTATTTTAATGGAACTGAATGGTAAACGTTATCCCATTGAGCGTATAGATTCTGTTATCACAACCAAAAAAACGCGCTACGAGGTGCTGAGCAATAAAATACCCGTTCACATCGTATATCTCACGGCATTTGAAGATAGCAAAAATGCCCGCATCCATTTCATCCCCGATATTTATAAAAGGGATAGAAAGTTGCAGGCATTGTTGAACTAAATAACTACTTAAATTACTTCAGTTAGTACAGTGGGAATTGTATACGGCTCACTGCTTCCGAAATGCTTTTGGTAAGCGGGCCATATTCGTACACTACCTTTACAGGGCCTTTGGCGTTCAGTGCCATCACAGGCTGAAACGGCTCGTCAAGGTTCGATGGCATGCGGTCTATCTTTTTGTTTATCCAGTATGCAGTGCGCATATATTTCGCCTGCGGGTAGTAGATAAAAAGAACAGTGCCGTCTTTTATCATATCTATCACTTTGTTAGATAACTTGTCAGACACGGCAGGGCAACCCCAGCTGCGGCCCAGGCGTTTGTGCTGTGCTATAAAGTCTTTGCTCACATAGTTGGCGCCATGCACCACAATGCTGCGTTTATATGCATTATGATTGAAACCATTGTCCATGCCATGCAGGTATAGCGAACGGCCATGTTCACCTATATAGGTATCGCCCGTTACATACATACCTATGCTGCTTTGGTGCGAATTGTTCGTGTTAGAAAAGGCGGTAGCATATTCATCACCTGAACCTTGCCCGTGTGCTACATAATTATTCAACAGCACTTTTTTGGCAGCAAGGTCTACTATCCACATCCTGTTGGTGTTGGATGAAAGAGACATGTCGCATATGGTAATGACTTGTTTTTCGGCATTCAGTTTTCCTGCATTCAGCAGGTTGATGTAGCCGGTATATGCTTTCTCAAATACATCGAAAGCAGGTTTGGAACCGTCAGAAAAATCAATAGCATTATAAACGGCAGCTATCTGGTTCGACGCCTCGTTCATATGTAATCTTAAACGAGATTCGTCCGCATCTGCTTTACTAAAAGGACCCGCATAAATAAGGGCTGTCATGGTGCACAAAATCAGTTTCTTCATTGCCTTTAAAATGATGAGTTTTTAATTCCAATAAATTAAGTGAATCAATCAAAGATAACACAAAGTATATGTGTGCGAACAGTTGTATAGGTTGATTTAACTGGGGTTTAACACATATATGTCTATTCGCTTATAGGTAGTGGTTATAGGTCACATGCACTTAGTGCTATTTTGTGTACATTTGGCCGTCTTTAAATTTTTTCAACAGTTTATGAAACAAGTATATATCGTATCGGCTGTGCGTACCCCAATGGGTAGCTGGGGCGGCGCGTTGAAGGATTTCTCTGCAACGCAACTGGGTTCTATTGCTATAAAAGGTGCATTAGAGCGCATAGGTCTGGATGCAAAAGAAGTGAATGAAGTATTGATGGGTTGCGTATTGCAAGCCAACCTGGGACAGGCACCTGCACGCCAGGCTGCACGTTTTGCGGGTGTGCCCGACAATGTTCCTTGTACTACGGTGAATAAGGTATGTGCCAGCGGTATGAAGGCTATCATGCTGGGTGCACAGTCTATTATGCTGGGCGATAATGATGTGGTAGTAGCAGGCGGTATGGAAAGCATGAGCAATGTGCCTTTCTACAATGCTAACCTGCGCTGGGGTAGCAAGTATGGTAATGTAACACTGGTAGACGGCCTGGCTAAAGATGGTCTTACAGATGTGTATCACAACTATGCTATGGGCAATGCTGCCGAGCTGTGTGCTAAAGAGTGCAACATCAGCCGCGAGGCACAGGATGAATTTGCTATAGAAAGCTACAAACGCAGCCAGGCTGCATGGGATGCCGGCAAATTCGATGGCGAAATAGTGAAAGTAGAGATACCTAACAAGAAAGGTGATCCTATCGTTTTCTCAAAAGACGAAGATCCATGGAATGTAAAGTTTGATAAAATACCACAACTGAAATCTGCTTTCGTAAAAGATGGTTCTGTAACTGCGGCTAACGCAAGTACTATGAACGACGGTGCAGCAGCAGTAGTGCTGATGAGCAAAGAAAAAGCAGATGCACTGGGCATTAAGCCGCTGGCTATCATTAAAGGATATGCAGATGCAGAACAAGCGCCTGAATGGTTTACAACTACACCATCATTGGCAGTGCCTAAGGCAGTAGCTAAGGCTGGCCTGAAAATGGAAGATATCAACTACTTTGAGTTGAATGAAGCATTCAGCGTAGTAGGTATAGCCAATTCGCAAAAAATGAACCTGAAGCCTGAGCAGGTGAATGTGAATGGTGGTGCCGTAGCATTAGGCCACCCGCTGGGTGCCAGTGGTGCACGTATCATCGTTACACTGATAAGCGTACTGAACCAGAACAATGCAAAGTACGGTGCAGCAGGTATCTGCAATGGTGGCGGTGGTGCCAGCGCTGTAGTTATTGAAAGGGCATAAT
>CAMLKS010000254.1 GCA_946480675.1 uncultured Bacteroidota bacterium | reverse complement strand
TCCCATTGCGGTGAAAAACATTGCCTCCATAGGCCCCGACGGGTCGATAGGCGTACCCCACTCCGTTATTACCCTGAAAAACCAAACCACTGTAGTATGCGCGCATACTACCCACGCCGTATATGAAGCCATAAAGCAACTGAACGAAATGGAAGTAAGCATAAAGGACGGATAGCAGCTTATTAAAGTGCTTATTTATTATACCCTCGAATAAAAAAAACGCCCGCTTTTCAGCGGGTGTTTTTGCATTTTAGCTCTCCTCGTCAAAGTATATTTTATAATAGTGCTTGCCTACGGCTTCATCGTAGCCCTTTTCTATCAGCTCGGTATTGCCGTGTATGTACACGTGGAAATTCTTATCCAGCTTCAGTACACTTTTGAAAACACGTGCCTGTTTCTTTACCGCCTGCGATGATATGTCGAAGCGCTCATCCAGTTCCAGCCCGTTATCCTGCGCGTAGTTTTGCTTATAGCTCTGGAAGGATTGTATCACATCCTTATCCGCAAACACCTCGTTCAGAAATACATCTTCGTCAAACTGTTCATTGTTCTTAAAAAAATCTACGGAGCGGGTCAGGAAGTTTATCTTATCCGTACGGCTCAGTTCATACTCCTGCTCCAGTTGTTCCGTCACAAAGTTTTTGCACACATCCAGGTAGCCTTTGGTCAGGTGATACTCATCGCTCAGCGGTTTCAGGTTCAGGAAGGTTTCCCTCCAGTATTGCGCCTCGTTACCACGGTTGGCCCTGTCTACTATGGCCACTTTATAGCCGTTCTCTTTATCGGTATTGAAGATGAGGCAGCCTTTGTCCAGGTGGTTTACATTGGTGCCCTGCTCATGGCTGATGCTGTAATACTTATCATCGGCCACCAGCTTCAGGAAGTCGTCTTTCGTTTCCGATTTGAAGATGCCTATCGCAGCCATCAGTTCGCCCTGCAGCTCTATATTGCTGAAGTAGGCAATATACAGGTCGCCGCTATTGATGTTGGGGTGCAGCGCCGTTTCATACAGGTGGTTGGCTATGTGCTTGCTCTCTGCATGGTGCGTGCCGCGGCTTTCAAATATCTTCGATACATAGTTATACACCGGGTTCAGTGCCACATCATCATTGGTAAAGGTGAAGCAGTATACCTCCGGGTTCTTAAAATGCGCTACAAAATAGGTCAGCAATACCTCGCGCAGGCGGCGGTCGGTAATATCCAGTGGCTTGTCGGATGTATGCAGGCTGCCCCCTTCAGTTTTATTACCTACATAGTGGGCCGATACCTTTTCTATATTACAGTCGGTGTACGCTATCATTTCAGGGCGCAAGATAGGCTAACTGGCTGATAGGTCTATTGACAATATGTATTATAGGTTTTTGTCAGTTCATCATAAAAGGGTTCATCTTTCCCATTCTCATATGCGAACTCAATATCCTTACATGCCTTTTTTATTTTCTTTCTATGCCAATTCCCAATACCCCGGTTTGTTCTTGCTAAAACGTTATTCTTATTTATTGAAATAGCTTTTTCAAAATCCTGCATACCCGCTTCGATTCCTTCAACTATATACCTTGAAATGCCTCTGTTTGCATAACCCTCATCATCATTTGGAAATTTAACTAGGAAAGCGTTAAATGCATCAATGGCTTCCTGTTCTTTATTTTGCAGATGCAAAATACATGCCATATTTAGCATCGCATATCGATTGTTGGTATCTACAGCAAGTACTTTACTATAGAGTGACGCGGCCATTTCATACTGCTTGTTGCCCATGTAAGAATTAGCGAGGTCATTATTAAGTTCCAAATCGGCATAGTCAAATTCCATTGCCTTGTTAAAGTTTAGTATTGACCCCTCGTAGTCTTTTGCTTTCTGTAGCGTAAGCCCATATTGAAAGTATACCAAAAAACGTTCATAGTCATTAGATGCTATTTGCATTGATGAATCGCAATAGCGTAATGTTGCTTTATAATCTTTAGCCAAATAATGGATGTATGTGCATTGGTATAAATAATCGAATGTCGACGGATGCAACTGCATAGCCTTTTGCACATCGGCTATCGCATTGGGGTAATCAGCTATCTTATGATAACATGCGCTTCTGAAATAATAATAGCTTTCATTACTATCGTTCAGGCGTATCAACTTATTATATAAGGGTATCGCCTTCTTATAGTTTTCAGCAGCCATGTATTGAAGTGCTTTCTGATGCAACTTCACAGAGTCTTGTTTTGCATATGCCATATGCATAGCCATAACCATTATTCCGAAAATGTAATACTTAAAGGGCATCAGAATATACGAATGCGTAAGTATACACAATTAATTGCATTCATGCTTTATCAAATTGGCCTTGCTCGCCGCGAAACATTTGCGATAGCATGGCATATAGTTCCGGGTGGTGTTCCTGCAACTGGTGCGGGCGTTCAAAAAGATACTCGGTTATCACGGCAAAGAATTCTGCCTCGTTGGTAGCACCATACAGGTTGATATCCGAATGGCCTTCCCTGCGCATCTCGTAGATGGCAGCGCGTATATGTTGCAGCCATGCTATGGCATAGGGGCGCTTCAGCAGGTATTCGGGCACGCCATCTACGCTACCATCGGCCTTGTCTATCAGGTGGGCAAATTCGTGTATCACTGTATTATGCCCGTCTTCCGGGTTCAGGAAAGATTGGCGTATCGACTGCTGCGATAGTATCATCTGCCTGTGCATAGCGCCATCGCCTACCATGCCCAATACATTCCGTTCATCGCCTTCGTATTTATAATCGCGGTTGAAGGTGGTAGGATATACCAATACTTCATTCAGGTTGTTATACCGCCAATCGGGAAAGGCGAATATAGGGATGATGGCCCCTGCTGCCACCAGCAATCTATCCAGGTCGGTCACCTTTACACCCACACCCGTTATAGCCGTCCGCGACAGGAAATCACGCACCCGCTCTTCAAATGCAGCCTGCTGCGCTTCATCCAGTGCGACAAAGAAGGGCACATATTGCAACAGCATAGCGCGGCTACCCACCGGCAGGGCATATGCCTTATTCCGCCTGCGGCTGCGGCTGGTGCCTGCCAGCACTATCGCTATCACTATGGCCAGGGCTACGATTATATACATATGGTAAATGTAGCAGCTACCGGCCTACCCGCCAAGCGCAAATGCTTATAGAGATATACTAAAAAGCCCCGGCAGAAACCGGGGCACAACTAGTGTATTTTTTACTTTTTCTCATGAAGATGTTTATAAGTAGGGGGTGATGTACGGATACATTACAGCGTATATCACCAAATACCGTGCCTGATTGCCGCCTTACAGCATATACCTGAAATCGAACAATACATTGGTGAGCACATATTTATTGCCTATCCTGCGCGGGCCTATATCCACGCTGGCACGGTAGCCATCCAGCGGCTGCGATACACGCATGCCCAATGATACATACTTACCGAGGTTCAGGCCGTAATGTGCTTCTATGGCCATGTTCATTTTTATATCTTCTTCAAAATTGCCCAGCTCCAGCATAGGCATGGCGGTAAGGCCGGTATGCATCTGCACCCGTTTGCTGCGCAGTATGGTATAGTTCAGCGCAGCCCCTGCATCTATCTGCGCCGTACGGGTAGTAGCCCTTACGCTATGATAGATGGCCTTATCGGGGTAATAGGGGTCTATTAGCGTATATTTTTCCGTGCTTTCAAACTGGGCAATACCCATCTTCCCGGCAATGCTGATATGCAGGGCCCGTTGCTTTTTATCAAAATGACGTTCGGCGGCAAAGGCTACTAAAAAACCTTCGCCTACATAGCTTTCATACGCATCTTTACTGCTGCTCGATGTGATGGCGGTAAGCCCCGCCTGCAGGCCTATAGCCGTATAGTTTCTCTGCGCTATGCCTTTAAAGCATAGCAATACGGACAAAAAGGACAAAACAAGGTATCGCATAGTATGGGTGGTAACTATGCTGGTATAACAACAATAATGCCAGTGATAACGGAAGGAAAGAAAGAAAAATCTACATAGCCAATAACCGGCGCCCGACTTCTGCAAAGTCGTCCGGATGGTTCACCACAATACTATCGCCGAGGCCAAAGATAAACATCAGCTTCAGGGGAAAACGTCGCAGGCTGTTGATGAATTCATCATTAGAATGGCTATCATGCTGGCCGGCATACTCAATCTTCCTGTGTATAATCACATTGCTGGCTTTTTCTGTAAGCTGCAATTCTTTACCGGTGAGTGGCCTGCACAATATAGCCATCACCAGTTCCCGAGCAGTACTACTCATGTTTTTGTTCGTTTTAATGAGTTAACGAATAATGAGACCTATATAGGGGGACGTGATTTGTTCTAAAATTAATGATAAGATCGAAAACACAAAAAACATTTT
>CAMLKS010000253.1 GCA_946480675.1 uncultured Bacteroidota bacterium | reverse complement strand
GAGTGTGTACGGCTCAGTATGATAACCGGCGTATTATTGCGCATTTCTACTTTCTTCACTACCGCACGTACCGCCTCGCCTTTCTTAAAGAAGTCGGTAGGTATTTGTTCTGATTTTGGCAGGATCACCTCATTGCCCTCATCATCCAGCAGTAATATCTCTTTTTTCCATATCTGGTATACTTCTGCACTGGTTATTTCACCTACGCGATCAGCATATTTTTTCAGCAGGTTGTTCTTTTTCAGGTCGCCGATACGGGCAGCCAATGTTTGCTTGGCAGCCAGGATAGCACGGCGGCCAAAGTCAACCACGTTTATTTCTTCATATACTTCTTCACCCACACTGTAGTCGGGTTCTATCAATATAGCTTCAGAGTATTCTATTTGCAGGTTGTCGTCTTCAGACATGCCATCTTCTACTATCTCGCGGCGGCGAAATATCTCAAGGTCACCTGTCTGGTCGTTCACGATAACGTCAAAATTCTCGTCGGTGCCGTACTTCTTACGGAGCAAGGTTTTGAAAACATCTTCAATAACCTTCATCAAGGTAGGACGGTCAATATTCTCTGCGTCCTTAAACTCCTGGAACGAATCGATAAGATTGATACTTGCCATTTTATCAATTTTTAGCCCTTACAGGCATTTTTTTAAAATATAATTTGAACTACTATTTTTTTAATATCAGAAAGTGGTATATCCACCATTACTGTTTCTTTTTTCTTAGGCACTTTCACCTCCAGCACTATTTCATTTTCTTTTACCTCCCTTAGCACGCCCAGTATGTCTTTACCTTCCACCGGGGTTACCAGTACGGTTCGTCCTACATTCTTTTTATACTGCCTTTCGCCGGTCAGCGGCTCATCTACACCGGGGCTTGACACTTCCAGCGAAAAATCACCTTCCGGAAACCAGCCTTCCGCTTCTATCAGCTTATACAGCTTGCGGTTTACGTCCGCGCTTTTGCTTACCGAAAGCCCGCTATCAGCATCCAAAAAAAGCTTAATATTATTGGTGGGCTTGATCTTTATGTTCACAATGAACATATCTGTACCCTCCAAAAGCGGCTCTGTTATAAGTCTTATTTTATCTAATATGTCTGTCATGGGTAAAAAACAAGGGGACTATTAGGTCCCCTTCATTTGTTCTATTCCAGTGCAAAAGTAAGTATATTTCAAATCATAGCCAAAAACTACCGTTATACAATTATATTTTCATTAACGGTACCGATGGCCGGTGTTTTAGTAACTTTGGTGTCTTATGATACTGAAGTTTATAATCTGGTCTATCGTGCTTACCCTTATACTAAGGTTTGTAATGAGGGTGGTACTGCCCATATTTACGATGACCAGGATGGCACAAGACAAGATGGCACAGATGCAAAAGCAAATGCAGGATATGTACGAACAGCAAAACCGTCAGCAGCACCCTACACCTAAAGCCAGCAGACAGGTAGATGGCGATTATATTGATTATGAAGAGATAAAATAACTACGGGATATTTATAATGTAAAAAGGGATAGCGCAACGCTATCCCTTTTATATTTTTATTTAGGCAGAAAGATGTCCTTTTCTATAGTCATACCTTTTTGCAGGTGTATGGTTTGAATACCCAGTTGCTTAGCACCTTCTATATGTTGCGGACTATCGTCTATAAAGAGAGTATGCTGTGCTTCAAAACCATTCTCATCCAATATATGCCTGAATATATCTGCATTGGGCTTGCGCATACCCAGCCTATGCGAAAAGTACACTTTATCGAAGAATACTCCCAAACCGGGAATACCATGAGAACGCATCAAAATATCGTTAAAGGCTAATTCATGTATCTCATTCGTATTACTTAGCAATATCAGGTCGTAATGGTTCCGCAGTTGTTGCAGTATCTGCAGCCTGCGCAATGGGAAATCCAGCAACATGGCATTCCACGCACGTATCATGGCATCGTCTGCTATCTCGATGCCTGCTTGCTTTTTTAGCTGGCTGATGAATGTTGCCGCATCGGTTTTGCCTGTTTCAAAGTCGTCAAAAACAGGGGTTTGATTGAGCTGTGTATATATCTCGCCAAAGTTTTCCAGGCCCAGTTCTACAAATGCCTTCTCTGTCATGCCATAGTCCAGGTTCAGCAATACACCACCTAAATCGAATATTATATGTCTTACGCCGGTTATCATTTCACAAAAATAAAATTGTGTGGGTGTATTTTTCTTTTTCTGAGAAAAGTCTATACATTTGCAGTCCTCTTGATAACCGCAAGAGCGGCTTCATAGCCAGGTCCTATAGCTCAGTTGGTTAGAGCACCTGACTCATAATCAGGGGGTCCTAGGTTCAAGTCCTAGTGGGACCACAATAAAAAAGGCTTTCAGACAACTGAAAGCCTTTTTTTATTTTAACTTTAGTTCATAAAAATCGGTACGTCTATCTTTAAGATTTCGCACACTGCCATAACTATGGAGTTCGTGTAACAGGGAAAGGTCAACTTCTGCTATTAAGATCATTTCTGTATTCGGCGTTGCCTCACTCTTTATGCAATTGGAAGGAAAGGCGAAGTCGCTTGGCGTAAAAACTGCCGCTTGAGAGTATTGTATATCCATATTCTCCACTTTCGGAAGATTGCCTACGCTGCCCGTTATAGCAACAAAGCACTCATTTTCAATTGCACGGGCCTGGGCGCAGAGGCGAACACGCATATAAGCATTTTGAGTGTCAGTAAGAAAAGGTACAAATAGTATCTGCATACCCTGCTCGGCAAGTAGCCGAGGTAGTTCCGGGAATTCAACATCGTAGCAGATAAGTATGCCAATTCTCCCCGCGTCCGTATCGAACACCTTTAACTCATTGCCACCTCGAATGCCCCAGTGCTTTGCCTCATCGGGGGTAATATGTATTTTCTCGTATTTATCTACGTTACCATTTCGGTGACATAGGTAGCCTATGTTTTTCAGGTTGTTGTCTTCAATACTGGGAAAACTGCCGGTAATGATATTTACATTATAACGAATAGCCAGCTCTCTGAATCTATCCTTCATTTCAGGCGTATATTGCGCCAATTGACGCATAGCTTCCGCTTCAGAAAGATGGTTAAGTCCCGCCAGTAGAGGGCCATTGAATAACTCAGGGAACACCGCAAAATCACTTTTATATGCAGAAACAGAATCAATAAAATATTCCACTTGGCTGAACATTTCATTAATATCCCTATACAGCCGCATTTGCCATTGTATCAAACCAATGCGCACATATGTTTTTACATTGAACACATTTTTCAAATCCGATACATAGTAAACGTTGAACCACTGGAGCAACGTAGCAAACTCTTTACTTTGCTCATCCTCCGGCATATAGTTTTTCAATACTTTCTTTACATGAAAGTCATTTGCAAGCTGAAACGATAATACCGGATCATAAATTTCCTTGCTTTTGACTTTTTGTATATACTGTTTGGGGGTTAGCTTCCCTGCATGCTCATGATAGTTTGGCAAGCGTCCGCCAAAGATGATAGCACGAAGGTTAAGGTTCTCGCACAAATCTTTCCTGGCATCATAAAGTCGCCTTCCCAACCGCAAGCCCCGGTAGTCAGGGTGAATAAAAACCTCAATTCCATACAATACATCACCATTAGGATCGTGCGTGCTAAAAGTATAATTACCAGTAATTTGCCTATAGGTATGGTTATCTCCATACTTTTTATAGTCAACGATTATAGATAGTGCACATCCAACTACAACATTGTTGACTTTGATAACGATTTGACCTTCCGGAAACCGGGTGATGAGATTTTCTATAGCGTTCAAGCTCCAATACCCACCCTGCCAGCCCTGGTAAGATGCTTTCATAGCCGTCAGAAGTTCCTGATAATCTTCAAAATGTAAGGGGCCGATTTCAACCTGTTCGATCATATTATGAATTGTTGGTGTTACAAATTAATTTGTTGCGGCTTTGAGATAAATTGCCATTGGTATAAATTTACTTCTACTTAGCTACGGTTTACTAAAAAATTACAACCGTTTAGGGTAATGATTACCTGAATGTTATAATTATCAGTTATGAGTACGCCCAAATTTGATGTACCCGCGATTTCCATTTATTCTGAATTAAAGAAAAGGGTTAATGATTATTTTAAAACAAATAACCTGCCACCAACCGGAAATATAAATCTCTACATTAAGGCTGCATTCCTGATTCTCAGTTATATAGGAATTTACATCCACCTTGTCTTTTATACACCTGCCCCTTGGCTGGCAATAGCTGAATGTATATTATTGGGGCTGCTTACTGCGGCTATAGGGTTTAATGTAATGCATGACGGTGCCCATGGCAGTTTTAGTAATAATCCAAAGCTGAATATGTTAGCAGCCTTTACGCTTGATTTCTTAGGTGCCAGCAGTTTCATGTGG
>CAMLKS010000252.1 GCA_946480675.1 uncultured Bacteroidota bacterium | reverse complement strand
TTGATTACTATGATAAAAATGCTCCTGACATGGCCGATGCAACGTCTATAGGCCATATTTATGAGCGTGCTAAATACAACACAATTGATGTAATGGCTGCTTATCGTTTACCATTAGGCAAGCATGAGCTATATGCAGCTGCAGGTGTTTCCACTGCTTTTGGTGTGGACTATGCATTAAAAAGCTACTACTTCGGTGGTGGTTTTGCAGAAGGGGGATGTGAATTCGATATTGACTTCACCGAAATAAAAGCCCATCACTTTGGCGCAGCTTGGGAAGCCGGTTATAACTACAACTTCGCCCACCAAAGACTCAACATCGGCACCTCCATCAGTGGCCAGCACTACGCTGCCGATTTTAACTTATATACCGTAAAGCTGAACCTCGGCTATAACTTTAATATCGTGAACAAAAAATGATAGCTATCATTATAAAGTGAAAAGCACTCCCGGCACTGGCGAGTGCTTTTTTGTTTAAACCCGTTATCCCCATTCTTCACATTTTAGCAATACTTCTACAAAGCCTTACTTCCATTTCCCTGCCGTGCGCTATATATTTACGGCTGTGAGTATGAGATATTTTTTATCCCTTCTATTTGTAACGATATTTTTTACAACCCCTGCATCGGCACAGCCCGGCAATGCAGACTCCTTACTATTCGTACTGAAAACAGCCGCAGAAGATACCAACAAGGCCAATATACTTAATGAGCTTTCCAGCATTTACTTTCAGCAAGACGCTGAAAAAAGTAAAGAGTATGGCCGGCAGATGCTCGAACTTTCTACCAGGCTGCACTGGGACCGCGGCATCATGCGCGGCAATAACCTGGTAGCCCGCTGCTATGCCGTGCAAAACCACCAGCCCATGGCGCTGAAGCACTTTCAGGCAGCACTGGTAGCCGCCCGCAAGCTGAAAAGTGTACGCTACGAGGGCATCATGCTATCTTCCATCAGCGCTGTATATGCCAGCAATGATGATTACGACAAAGCATTGAAATATGCCCTGGAAGCACGCAGGGTAAATGAAGCAGGCGGCATCAAATACATGCCCAACCTGATGATAAACATCGGTTACCTGTACATACGTCAGGAAAAAGCCAATGAAGCACTGCCCTATTACCAGGAAGCCTTGAAGATGGAACTGGCCTATGGCACCCCCGAAACCCGTGGCGAGCTGGCCAATATCTACCTCAACCTCGGCGGCGTGTACATCCGCACCGGCGATTTTGTGGCCACGCTCGAAAACTACTTCAAAGCCGCAGCTATGACCCGCGAGCTGGGCAATACCAGCCATTATACCTTTGCCATTGCCGATATCGGCGAAACCTACGTGCGCATAGCCGAAGGCAAAAGTACCCGCCCCCTGCCCGATAGCCTGCGCAATAATACGGCCAACCTGGCAAAGGCCGAAAGATACCTGCAAGAGGCACTGGCACTGGGCAAGCAGTTGCAACTGATAGATATTCAATCGGAAGTAAATGCCAGCCTTTCTACCATGCACCGGCTGCGTGGCCAGTACAAAGAGGCATATGAATACTACAAAACCCACATAACCCTGCGCGATAGCCTGCGCGATATAGATAAGGAAAAACAACTGGCACGGGTAGAGGCCGAATTTGCCGTGCGCCAGCATACCGATTCGCTCCATTATCAAAATGCCTTAAAAGATAAAGAGATAACACGCCGCAAGCTGGAACGCAATGGCGGCATCCTCCTCATCACCCTGGCAGGGGTGATAGGGCTGCTGCTCATCAACCGCCAAAAGCTGAAACATATACAAAAACGTAAAATAGCCGAAACCGAAAAGCACCAGGCCGAAGAAATGGCCCGCCTGCAACTGGCCGATTTTACCAAAAGCATACAGGAAAAAAACGACCTGCTGGAAACCTTCCGCAACGAAATAGAAAAATACCAGGCACAACCCAATAGCCAGGAACAGGCCGAAAAAGAAAAATCGCTGCAGTTATTACAAAGCGCTGTGATACTAAACGATGAACAGTGGGTCAGCTTCCAGGCACTATTCAATAAGGTGCATAGTGGCTACATTAATAGGGTGAAGGAAAAATTCCCCGACCTCACCACTGCCGAGCTGCGCTTCATCCTCCTTACCAAACTGGGCCTTAATAACAAGGAAATGGCCGCCATGCTGGGGGTAAGTACCGAGGCCGTACGGGTCAGCAAGCACCGTTTGCTGAAAAAAATACAGCTTCCCGAAGATGTTTCCCTGGAAGAAGCGGTACATACCATCTAATTTCGAAAACACATAAGATGTTGATTTACAATATCGTTACAC
This sequence comes from uncultured Bacteroidota bacterium, assembly GCA_946480675.1. The sequence goes on along the minus strand of CAMLKS010000252.1, from coordinate 2,106 downwards.
CGTGTAACGATATTGTAACGCCCTGTGTAATGCAGTTGTAACGCCTAAAACTTGCAATGGGCTACCACGCACTGCATCTTTACAGCACCAAACCAAAACAATCAAAAACAACACATATAGAGATGACAAGAGCCATGGACAAATACTTAATATTATCCATCATAGTAGTAGCCGTAGTGCTGCTATGTATAGCCATACTGTTATGGTACCCGCTATGATATAACCGCTGTGTATTATGTGTTCTTTTTATCAAGCAAACAAACAGAACAAACAACCAGGCCCTATTTAAGTGTTGATCTTCATTGGCCCCTTCTCTCTTCAGAGAGGGGGCATCAATAAGAGAAAAAAATACAAACAAGACAAACGCATATAAACAAAACAAATAAGGGCAATAAGGCAGAGATTAAAATAATGATGTATAAGGAGCCTAGAGGAGATTCCCCCTTCTTATGAGGCCAATGACCCGGGTTCGTCCCGGGTTATTGTTTCATAGCCATACCGTGCTACCCGCCTATCTCTTTTTCTAGCAGTGCATGCAGCAACCGGTTCCACTGCACTTCAGACATGCCGATGAATGCCGCAGCCGCTACTACCGCATTCCTGATATTATCGCCCACACTGCCGGTAGCTGCATTGGCTACCTCATTCCGCCCGAAATAGTAGGCGGTTACCGTTTTACCCTGCAGGTGCACTATGAAATTGGAGGTAGCCGTTTCTGCAAAAAAATGTGCCGTGTCGCCACTGCCTTCAGGGTTGGCAGTAGCCCTCAGCCGCAGGCCAAATACAGCCTCCCCGTCATCTATATCATGCAGCTCTTTTATAGCTTCCACCTTTACCCAGTCATAGCCATCGCCTTCAGCATTGCCCAATGCAGGTAGTTTTATCCGGTAATGGTCGCCTGCTTCTGCTAAACGGGGCAGCTCGTTCCCATCTGCATCCACCAAAGCCACTACGGGGCTTAGTGCACCTTCCAGGTCGTGCCATACATCGGGGTTTAGCAGGCGCTTCGTAGCACGTTCAAAGGTTTTATGCGCGTCTTCTTCGCTTTCATGCGTTTTGGCATGCGACAATTCATTTTGCTTCCCCTCAACACCTACCGGCACAAATTCGTTTATAAATTCCTGTATCATAACGCTGTGTTTATTACCCGGCTATCGCAATAAAAAACATACCATGTTATGTATCATTGCCAAAACCATATATAGCTAAACGGGGAATTAACTACCTTTACACTATGAGCATGACAGTAATGTTATAAGTTTCCTCCCGCCCATCTGTTGTTGGGTTATGGCCATATCGTATATGGCCCATTCTTTCTTTTATCCAATATTCATTTTTAAAAAAACACTTAATGAAACACATTCATTAAGGGAACAACTATAATATTATTATGTCAGGCATATTAAATAAGGCTCAGATAGAGCAATTCATCACCGATGGCTTCATTCGTATAGACGATGCCTTCCCTGCTGCCATGGCAAAAGAAGCAGTAGATATATTGTGGCAGGATATCCCTTTCGACAGGCATACACCCGAAACGTGGACAGAACCCGTTGTATGGTTGGGCATGTATTCACAACTACCCTTTATAGCCTCTGTCAATAACGATAAGCTATATGCCATTTTCAATCAGTTGGCAGGCCCGGGCAATTGGTTACCCTGCAAAAGTGTGGGTGCATTCCCTGTCCGGTTTCCTTCGGTCAAAGCAGCTGCCGATACAGGCATCCATGTAGATGCAGGGTTTCCGGGTGAAGACCCGAGCGATTACTTTAGCTGGCGCATCAATGTACGGTCGAAAGGGCGTGCCTTGCTCATACTTATCCTGTATAGCGATGTTAGCGCTGCCGATGCACCTACCGTCATCTACAAAGGCAGTCACAGGCATGTAGCCCGGCTGCTATATCCGTATGGCGATGCAGGTTTGTCCTTTTCAGAACTGGCAGGTAAGCTGCAAGATCTGTCGGGCTACGAAAAGGTATTGGCTACCGGCAAAGCCGGCACTATCTATCTCTGCCATCCGCATATAGCCCATGCAGCACAACCCCACCACGGCCATCAACCACGCTTTATGGCACAGCCCCCTTTGCTGATGAAAGGCGCGATTGC
>CAMLKS010000251.1 GCA_946480675.1 uncultured Bacteroidota bacterium | reverse complement strand
TACCCGATAGCGATATAGATGTGATGGATACCTTTTACACCGCCGTGCAGCTGGATATTACCGATGCCTTCCAGAAGGAAGACTGGCTGCGCAGGTTCAGGAAATCGCACAACTTCTACATCAACCCCGTTACCGGCCATGCACACGACTATGATACGGGCGAACCGCATGATAAACCATCCAACTGGAGCAACCTGAGCTTTGCACAAGGCAAGGTGATACTGCACAAAACCGTACTGCGCGACTTTGCCGGTGGTGGTGTGTTTTCTACCGAATACTTTAACCGCGGTACGATACTGCACGAGTCGGGCCACGGGCTGTATGGGATGGCCGATGAGTATAGCGGTGGCAGCCACTGGCAGGCCGAAGAAAAGCCTAACAACTTTACCAGCCTGGCCAATGCACAAAACTACGCACCCAATGTAGGGCTGCAATCATCTGACGCGAATAAGATAGGCAGCGATAACTTTTGGGAACTGTGCAACGATAGCTGTATGATGGATAAGACAGGGCTGAATGTATGGCCTTACTTTTCGCCATGCAGAAACAGGATATTATATTCCATCACCCAACGTGCTAACGGTAACTAAACACATCACACTAAAAACAAGAAACTCATGAAAAAGCATATGTATATAGTGTTGTCGGTGGCCGTGCTGTTACTGGCAGCGTGCAAGGGCGAACAACAGCAAAAACAGGGTCAGGAAGACGAACTATCGAAACAACTACCTGAGCTGGACAGGCTGGCGGGCGACTATACACCACAGCAAGACGGTGACTTCAAAACATACCACCTGGCACTGAAAGGCAGGGTAAACAACGGGGTATGGATGATAGACAGCAATGCCACCTACATGCGCCCCGGCAGGCTGCCATACGGCGCGGCCAGTGGTGGCGATATGATGGTAGTATATACCGATGCTGCGGGTAAAGAGCTGGGTAAATACCGGGTAGAGCACCCCGGCAAGCAACGCACCTGCGATGATGGTAACGGCGGTATGAAAGTAGCCACCAGTTACGATTTTGAGATACTGCTACCCGGCAGGGAAGATATAGGCAGCGTAACTTTGCAACAGGATGGCAAGACCATTCAGCAATTTAAAGTGCCGGTAAGGCGCAGCCGTGAAGAACGGCAGATACCAAGTACCAACGTGCCCGGTGCGGCAGACACCACACGGGTGATAAGATAGAGAGCTATAGAAACACACCCAAAAAAAGCAGCGGCCCGTAAGCTGCTGCTTTTGCTTTATGTAGAAAATAAACGAGTGAACTATTAGTTGATACCCAGCAATTCTACATCAAATATCAATGTACTGTTGGCACCTATCTGTGCGCTTACCTGCCTTTCGCCATAGGCCAGGTGTGGCGGAATGTAGAAGCGGTATTTGCTGCCCACATTCATCAGCGGTACACCCTCTGTCCACCCTTTTATCACCGCATTCAGCGGGAAGGTAGCAGGCCTGCCACGCTGCACAGAGCTATCGAATACCGTACCGTTTATCAGCGTGCCGTGGTAGTGGCAGGTAACACTGTTATTGGCCGTAGGCTTGGGGCCATCGCCCTGCACCAGCACCTCGTATTGCAGGCCGCTGGGCAGTGCCGTTACGCCTTCTTTCTCTTTATTGGCAGCCAGGAAGTCTTCACCCGCCTTCAGGTTGGCAGCAGCTTCCTCTTGTTTTTTCTTGAATAATAAATCTGATATACCCATCGTAAAACAAATTAGTCTGCGAAGATACTTATAAAACCTATTCTACACTCGTGTACCCAGTTCTATCACCTCGCAATCCCGCATGTTCTTGCCATCTATTACAAAGCGGATGATGGTGCGCACCTGGTGCCAGCCCTGCTTGCCCGCCGCACCGGGGTTCATATGCAGGCATTGCAGCTTGTCGTCATACATCACCTTCAGAATATGAGAGTGCCCGGCTATAAATAGCTGTGGCTGGTGCTGTAGTAGCAATGGTTTGGATGCCGCATTGTATTTGGGCGGGTAGCCGCCAATATGGGTCATCAGCACACCTACCTCTTCACACTTCCAGTATTGATGCAGGGGATATTCCACCCGTATATCCTGCCCGTCTATATTGCCATACACACCACGCAAGGGGCGAAAAGCCTTCAACGCATCGGCAATGGCAGCCGTACCAAAATCGCCCGCATGCCATATCTCATCGCACTTGTCAAAATGTTTGAACACCTGTTCATCCAGCCAGTTGTGTGTATCTGCTATCAGCCCTATACGCGTCATGGGGTAATATTACGGGTTTTAGGTGAGTAGCGAAATACAGATGCAGTGAGTGACACAACGGATGCCCGGTAGTAGCAGCTACGATGGCATACTAATCTTCGCTACCCGGCCATTTAAGCCCGGTGGCTCTGTAGTCATCCTCATTGGCATCATCGGGCTTGGGTTTCGAGTATTTTACAATGTAGTAGTCGGCACCTTCCATGATGTCTTTTATCTCTTCGGGTACGGGTTTTATATCCTCAAACTCTTCGGGGTAGATGCGCATGTGCGGCACATCGTTACCTTCGGTATACAGGTTCAGCATTCCGTTTTCATATACAGGCAATAGGCGCACGACGGCCATTTCGGGCTCTGCATCTTCTGTTTCGTAATGGCATATCATAACGCTGAAGTTACCCGCTGCTACCTGGTGAATGTCTATACTCATGCTAACAATATAGGCATTCTGCACCATACTATCTACGCAGCCAGCCAATAGTCTGCCATATCGCAACCATCACAACCGTGCATCAATTGCTCTATGCTGGTATCTACCGTACAATTGGGCAAGGTAGCGGCAATGGCGCTCCACCGGGCTACAGCACCCGCATCGGGGAAGAGGGTGATGGGTCGGTTGCCGATGTGTTTACATTTTTCTGTTGTAAGATTGCTAAGGCTGCCTGCGGCCAGCCACAGGTATTGCGGCATGTGTATGCTACCCAGTATGGCCGTCTTCTCGCTCTCGGCAATGGCTATGGGCAAGGTATTGCCTGGCAAAAGGTGCTCGCCAAACAGGCATTGTTTCAACCGGTAATCATCACCGCCCATTATGCTGTGCATCCAGTGGATATGGCTATGTGGTTGCCTGAAACGCTTGCCCGTAGCGGGATTATACAACATTACCTTTCCCGTACGCACGGCACCCTGCGCATCTATCTGCCAGAAGACCGTACCACCATCCCAGTAATGATGCGTGCCGATGCAGTAGCGCTGCACCACGGCATCTACTACCGCCTGCGGGTAACGGGTGTTGAGAAAGCGCACAAAATGATTATCGCCATAGCAGCACATGGTTTCCTGCACGGTGCTGAAGGGTAATTGAGAATTTGTAATTGGGGATTGGGGCTTCTTCTTTTTAGGTTGTAGAAATTCGGTTTTAGGTTTTAAATCAGGATGTTCTTTGAAAAAGTCTTTGGGTTTGTAGTGATACCCGCAGGCTATCTCGCGATTGCAACGGCCTACATGTGGGGCAAGATGCGCACCCGTAGCGGCATCTATATAGCGTACAAACATCTGCTTCAGTCCGCATTGGGGACAAACATAACGTGTGCCGGTGCCCTTATACGGCTCCAGTGTGAATGGGTGTTTCATGATGGATTTGGTTTTAGAGTTTGGTTTAACAGAAAAAGAAAATAAGGTATATCGCAACAATGGTAACAATACTATTGAGCACGGTATAGCATATCATTTCAAGATGAATGCTGCGGAAATATTGCCTGACGAGCAGTATCCAATTGACCAGCAGCAGGAGCATGGCTATCGACATCACTATATCGCTTAACGGCCACAGCGGCACAAAGAAAGCCGCCACCATGATAGTGAAGTATGCAAAGAACGTTTTGCGGATGAGGCTCATGATAGACAGGTTTTGTTATGAACAAATGTACAACTATTCAGCTTGAATTGTGTCACTCACTGCATCTGTATTTCGCTATTGGGCAGCTCGTGCCATGGCAAGTGATAGTATCAGGAAATAGCCACCAAACAGCAGTGCAAAAATATCAGCCATCAGGTACAGGAATAGTTCAGCTTCGCGGGCTTTGAACAACTGCCTTACCAGCAACACCACATGGCAAATGTAAAGCAGTGCCACCAGCAGCATGCTTGCCCTAACAATTCCTGCTGCCGCACCATCCATCCAGCCGATGCTAAGTGCCAGCAACCAATAAGCGATAAATGTGTAACGTACGGTTTTCATTTGTGCCAGGTTAAGATACTCATTTCCTCGCGGTCGCAATGACGCGAGTGTTTGTCCCGTTCTGTCCCGCTGTCCCATTTGTCCCATCCCCCTGTGTGTGGGACAGTGGGACACTTGGGACAACATCAATAAGCATATATTATATGATAGTAAGCATACTTGTCAAAAGTCTTGGGTATGGTGCGCGTATCGTATCGCTGCAACATCAGCC
>CAMLKS010000250.1 GCA_946480675.1 uncultured Bacteroidota bacterium | reverse complement strand
TGCAAATCGGCGGAAAAGAAAGCGGCCGAAACAAAGGGAGATATCCTCATCATGAACCGGGATACGACCGTTAATCCCGCAGACGATTTCTTTGCCTATGCAAATGGCGGCTGGATTAAGAACAACCCCATACCCGGCGATGAAACAGGCTGGGGTATAGCCAACCTTGTGCAGGAAGAACTGTACAAACGCCTGCTGCACATAAATGAAGAAGCACTGAAGAAGAACGCTAAAAGCGGGACTGACCAGCAGATAGGTGATTTCTGGTATAGTGCCATGGATACGGTGGGTATAGAGAAAGCAGGCATCAGCCCGCTGAAAGCAGAGTTGGATAAGATAGCTGCCCTGCAAACACCTAAAGATGTAATGGCACAGGCAGCGCATATGCATACCTATGGTGTGGGCGTATTTTTTGGTGAAGGTGTATCGCAGGATGCAATGAATAGTGAAGTGATGGCTTATTATATGAGCCAAGGTGGTTTAGGCCTGCCCAACCGCGACTATTATTTCAATACAGACGAACGTACCACCAGGATACGCAACGAGTATCCTAAGTATATAGCTAAGGTATTTGGCCTGATGGGTGTGGATAGCGCTACTGCCAACGCAAAAGCAAAAGCCATTGTGGCTATGGAAACCAAGCTGGCACAGGCATCTCGCAAGCTGGAAGCCCTGCGCGACCCGTATGCCAACTATAACAAGATGGCCATCAGCAACCTGAAAAGCATATCGCCAACCATAGAATGGCCTGCTTACCTGCAGCAGATGGGCGTGAAACATGTGGATAGCGTGATAGTTGGTCAGCCTGAATTCTACAAACAACTGGATAAAGTAGTAGCTACTGAAAATATACAAACGCTGAAAGACTACCTGTCTTTCCACCTGGTGCGCGATATGTCGCCCTACCTGAGCAGTGCGTTTGTACAGGCACAATTCGATTTTTACAACAAACTGATACGTGGTGCAGAACAAATGCGCCCGCGCTGGAAACGTGCATTGAATGCTGAAGAGCAGGCTATGGGCGAGGCACTGGGCCAACTATTTGCCAAAGAATACTTCAACGAAAAAGCGAAGAAACGCTACGAGGATATGGTAGAGAATGTGCGCGATGCCTACAAAAAGCGCATGGAAAAACTGGACTGGATGACAGACAGCACGCGCCAGAAGGCATTGGCTAAACTGGCTACCATTACCAAGAAAGTAGGCTATCCTGATAAATGGAAAGACTTTTCATCGCTGAAAATAGACCGCAACTCATATGCACAAAACATGATGCGTGCCAACGAATGGTGGAATACCTACTACATGAACAAACTGGGCAAACCGGTAGACCGCAACGAGTGGGAAATGACACCGCAAACGTATAATGCATACTACAACCCGTCTAACAACGAGATAGTATTGCCAGCAGGTATCTTCACCGTACCAGGCAATATGGATCATGAACTGGATGATGCACTGGTATATGGTTATGCAGCGGCATCTACTATTGGCCACGAAATAACGCACGGCTTTGATGACGAAGGCCGCCAGTTTGACGATAAAGGCAACCTGAAAAACTGGTGGAGCAAAACTGATGAAGACCAGTTTAAAAACCGTGCAGAGGTGCTGGTACAGCAGTTTAACAAAATGACCCCGGTAGATACGCAGCACATCAATGGCCGCGCTACACTGGGTGAAAACCTGGCCGACCTGGGTGGTATACTGATAGGTCTGGATGCCTTCAAGCAAACGGAAACTTTTAAGAAGGGCGAAAAGATAAATGGACTGACACCACTGCAACGCTACTTTATGGGCTATGCACTGGGCTGGATGTACCAGATACGTAAAGAACAACTGGCCAGCCAATTGCTGACAGATGTACACTCGCCCGCCAAAGAGCGCGTGAATGGCCCGATGCCAAACGTACCTGAATTTTACGAAGCTTTCAACGTAAAACCGGGTAATAAGATGTATCTGCCTGATAGCTTGCGCGTAAGGCTTTGGTAAAGAAAATTGCTAAATGATACTACATGATAAGGCCGGCTATTTGCCGGCTTTATTGCTATTAAGCTGTTAAGGGTATAATTAGCATAAAAAAGATGTATAGTTGGTACTACATTTGCATGGTCTTTTAGAATGCATTTTAAAAATGAGGATAAAAAAACTACTTATCGCCAATCGTGGCGAAATAGCCATACGTATATCGAGGGCTGCTACCGAACTGAACATAGCCACTGTAGCTATATTCACCTTTGAAGACAGGTATTCGCTGCACCGGTACAAGGCAGATGAAGCCTACCAGGTAGGTGCGGATAACGACCCGCTGAAACCATACCTGGATATGAATGCCATCATAGCTATAGCTAAGGAATGTGGTGCCGATGCCATACACCCCGGGTACGGTTTCCTGAGCGAGAATGCCGAGTTTGCACGCAGGTGTGCGGCAAATGGTATCGTATTCGTAGGCCCTTCTCCCGAAGCTATGGGTGCACTGGGTGATAAGGTAACTGCTAAAGAAGTAGCACAGAAGGCAGGCATACCGCTGATAGAAAGCAATACAGAACCACTTACTGATGATAATATAGCACTGAAAGAATCAGGCCGTATAGGCTACCCGCTGATGCTGAAAGCTGCTGCCGGTGGTGGTGGCCGTGGTATGCGCGTGGTGCGTAATGATGAGCAACTGAAAAAAGCTTTTCACGAAGCACGCAGCGAGGCCAAGAATGCTTTTGGTGATGATACGGTGTTCCTTGAAAAATTTGTAGAGAATCCCAAGCATATAGAAGTGCAGATAGCTGCCGACAGGCATGGCAACATTGTGCACCTATACGAGCGCGATTGTTCTGTACAGCGCCGTTTTCAGAAGGTGGTGGAAGTAGCGCCGTCTATGGGCTTGAAACAGGAAACGCTGGATAAACTGTATCACTATGCTGTAACCATTGCCAGGGCGGTAGATTACAACAACCTGGGTACGGTAGAGTTCCTGGTAGATGCAGATGAAAATATCTATTTCATAGAAGTGAACCCGCGCATACAGGTAGAGCATACCGTTACCGAAATGATAACGGGTGTGGACCTGATAAAAACACAATTGTTCATAGCTGATTGTTACAAACTGAGTGATCCTGAAATAGGGCTGGGCAACCAGAATGCCATACCTAAGAATGGTGTGGCTATACAATGCCGCATCACTACAGAAGATCCGGCTAATGACTTTAAGCCCGACTATGGCACCCTGCTTACTTATCGTAATGCAGCGGGCTTTGGCGTAAGGCTGGATGAGGGTAGCACCTATCCGGGTATGAAGATCAGCCCGTTCTTCGATAGTATGCTGGTAAAGGTGAGTACATCGGGCAACACGCAACAGGATGCAGCGCAGAAAATGTATCGCGCCCTGAAGGAGTTTCGTATACGTGGTGTGAAGAACAACATCCCCTTCCTGGAGAACCTTATAACGAATAAAGATTTCATAGCCGGTAAGGCAACCGTAAACTTTATACAAGACCACCCCGAGCTGTTTGTAATGCCGGTGAAGCAGGACAGGGGCACGAAGGTATTAAAGTTCATAGCTGATGTAACCGTGAATGGCAACAGCGATGTAAAGGTGAAACATGATGACCGCGTGTTTGAAAAGCCTGTAGTGCCGACCTTCGATGCACTCGCTGCACACCCTAAAGGCACAAAAGGTCTGCTGACAGAACTGGGCCCTGATGCGTTTGCGCAATGGCTGAAGAACGAAAAGCGGATACACTATACAGATACTACCTTCCGCGATGCACACCAGTCGTTGTTGGCAACGCGTATGCGTACCTATGATATGCTGAAAGTGGCGAAGAGCTTTGCTATGAACCACCCGCAAACTTTCAGTATGGAAGTGTGGGGTGGGGCCACCTTTGACGTGTGTGTACGCTTCCTGAAAGAAGACCCTTGGAAGCGCCTGGAAGCACTGCGCAAGGCAATACCCAACATACTGCTGCAAATGCTGATACGCGGTGCCAATGGCGTGGGCTATGCGGCATACCCTGATAACCTGATAGAGAAATTCGTAGAAAAATCGTGGGAGACGGGAGTGGATATATTCCGCATTTTCGATTCGCTGAACTGGATGGAGAATGTAACCCCGGTAATAGATATGGTGCGCAAACGGACTGGCGGCCTTGCAGAAGCATCGTTGTGCTACACGGGCGATATACTGGACCCGAAACGTACGAAGTACACACTGGACTATTACCTGCGCATAGCTAAAGACCTGGAGAATGCCGGCGCGCATATACTGGCGATAAAAGACATGAGTGGCCTCCTGAAGCCATATGCTGCCAAAGAACTGGTAAGCGCGCTGAAAGCAACCGTAAACATACCAATACACCTGCATACGCACGATACCTCTTCCCTGCAACCGGCTACTTACCTGATGGCCATAGATGCTGGCGTAGATG
>CAMLKS010000249.1 GCA_946480675.1 uncultured Bacteroidota bacterium | reverse complement strand
TGAAATGCTGAAAGAAAAAGAAGCCAATATTCCGCTATGGCTATCGCCCGTACTGATATGTCAAAACTGGGAAGAAGTAGCAGCGCAAAGGCTGAAGTCGCGCGAATATAATTGCGAAGGCCTGATGCTGAAACGTAAAGACAGTGAATACAAAACCGGCAGGCGACGCGGTGACTGGTGGAAATGGAAAGTGGACCCGCTATCGATAGACGGCGTGCTGATATACGGGCAACGCGGGCATGGTAGGCGTGCGGACCTGTACACCGATTTCACCTTTGCGGTGTGGGATGGTGATGAACTGGTGCCATTTGCCAAAGCATATTCGGGATTAACAGACAAAGAACTACTGGAAGTGGACCGCTGGATAAAGAAGCATACCACAGATAAATTTGGACCTGTAAGGAGCGTAACGCCTGAGCTGGTATTCGAGATAGGGTTTGAGGGTATCAATGCCTCCTCGCGCCACAAATCGGGGGTAGCGCTGCGGTTTCCGCGCATACTAAGATGGCGGAAGGATAAGCCGGCGAAAGAAGCTAATACAAAGGCAGACCTGATGGATATATTGCGCGTTTACGGTGGATTGTAGGGTGTGCAGGCTAACTGTCTGATGAATGTAAAATAATTGTTGCTTTTAGACATATACAGATTATTGTGTTGGCATCGTTTTAATATTGTATAGACGAAACGGAAGTGCCCAACGTAAAAATGAAAAGACTGTTCCTGATACTATTAAACGCTATCCTGCCTATGTTATCATGGGCGCAGATAAGCCTGAATGTGGGTGCCGGAAGCAGTGTTTCTTATGTGCAAAGCCGCCACATCCGTTCCTCATATAATCCCATTATCGTTCCCAATGCCATAGTGTATTTGGAAGCACCCATTGCCAAACGTTTTTCTATACAAAGCGGCATCGGGTATTCATTCAAAGGCTATAATACTACTGAGGGTGAAGATTACGGGGATACCAAATACAGCTATGATACCAGAACACGTCTGCAATATTTATCTATACCACTGATGTTATCGTTTAAAGCCATGGAATGGGGCAAAAGCAAACTGTGGATAGATGGCGGTATGAACTATAGCATATTCGTGGGCGGTAAAACTGTGCATGACTATTCAAACTACAAAGGGGACGTACTGGTAGAGCGGACAACTATTACCTATAGAGTGAAAGGACGTATAGCTCCATCAAAGTATGGCCCGGCCATTGATGTGTACGATGTGGATGCGCTGGATGTGGCATGTAAGTTTCAACTCCGTTATATATGGAAAGACAAGTATACGGTAAGCGTTTATCATGAACACAGCCTGTATGATATGCGCGTAAAAACAGATGAAGCAGGCCCTTCTACCCTCAGCATGCGCAATACAGGCATTGGGGTTGCGTATAGATTATTTTAGAGAATACCATACATGTTGCTTATATTAGGGTACGGATTTTTCCATGATACGACCTAAGACTAATACTATAAAAACAAACAGTGCTTCGAAGACACGAATTCCGATTATTATTTGTGTATTGATACTACTTCTGATTATAGGTAAATCGATCATAAGTAGTTGGACTTTTTCTTATTACGAACTTCAGGTGGCATCCATTATCTTAATGCCATTTCTTTATTTCAGCCTTATTCCATTGCTATTCTACATAAGATACAAAGAACCTAAAATGCTCATCAGCCTAGGTATCATTTGTTTTCTATTTGCATCCTGCAATTCATACATCAATATAAAGCCAATTGATTCTGCTTCGCCAGGTAGAGATGTATTGGTTTTACGAAAAGAAGGTGATTTGAAGCAGGTGATGCAACAGAGCTTCAACTATAAAAGCAACAGGGTGTACTATGACACCCTGTTCGTAAAAGATTATTTTATTTTCAGAAAAATTATGCAATAGCACTTTGCTCTTCCCATACCTTGCGACCTTCCCCTTTTATAAGATGGCGCTCGCTGTGGTAAGAAGAACGAACCAACGGGCCGCTTTCCACATAGTCGAAGCCCATTTTATAACCTTCTTCACGGTAAAATGCAAACTCATCGGGATGCACAAAGCGCATTACCGGCAGGTGTTTTTGTGTAGGCTGCAGGTATTGACCTAAAGTAAGCACATCGCAACCATTTTCTACCAGGTCGTGCATAGACTGTAGCACTTCTTCTTTTTCTTCACCAATGCCCAGCATGATACCGCTCTTGGTACGCATGCCGCCATCCTTCAGCCGGCGTATTACTTCAAGGCTGCGGTGGTATTTAGCTTGTATACGCACTTTGCGCGTCATGCGTTCTACTGTTTCCAAGTTATGAGAAACAACCTCGGGCGCTACTTCTATAATGCGCTCCAGGTTTTCCCATTGGCCGCGGAAGTCCGGTATCAATGTTTCTAAAGTTGTATCAGGATTTAAAGCGCGAACGGCTTTGATGGTATTGGCCCAGATGATAGAGCCTCCGTCTTTCAGTTCATCGCGGTCAACGGAAGTGATAACGGCGTGCTTTACACTCATCAGGTGTATGGCTTCCGCTACACGTTGCGGTTCATCCCAATCCACCGGTTCAGGACGCCCCGTTGCTACGGCGCAGAAGCCGCAGGAGCGCGTGCATATATTGCCCAATATCATGAAAGTAGCGGTACCCTCTCCCCAACATTCACCCATGTTAGGACAGTTGCCACTCTCGCATATTGTATGAAGTTTGTGTGTATCAACAAGGTTGCGCACGTGGCGGTAGCCTTCGCCGGTAGGCAGCTTCACCCTAAGCCAGTTTGGCTTTTTCACCCTTGTTTCCGTACTGTTTGCTACTGAACTAATTACCGGTAATTCCTGCATAATGCCTGCAAATTACAACCATCACCAACGTTTCCCAAATTGTATAGACGCATATACATTTACAAACATAGGTTTGGCTTCTTTATTAGCCATCAGTTCTACCTTGCTTGTATAGTATTCAAAACCTACACCTGTTTCTATGGCTACTTTGCCATGTTTGGTAGCTGCAAAGTCGAAGTGGAGGCCTGTTTTAGCGTGTATACCGGGTATTATTTTCACCTCGCCTATGCCTTTTGAAAAGCCCGCGCTGCCTATAATTTGCGACTTGGTAAGGAATGGTTGTTTGGTTGAGTCTGTATACTTAATGGTTTCCTGTACGATAGTGCCATTCTGGTCTTGCACTACGTAAGCATCTAGGTAGTAAGGCTTCTGAAAGCCCACAGACAAGCCACCTACGTATACCCAATGTAAGGAAATATTGGTTGGTTCGGGCTTACCGGCCAGCATTTTGCGGCCACCGTAACCTATCTTCAAAGCATAGAAGTTATTTATCTTACCATAAATAAAAGGTCGCGGTTTATCCTCCGTATAAGCGCCGATTGTGTTCGTCCTTTTGATCTCCTGCGGATGTTTTTTCTCCGTAAACTCTACCTGCAGCAGGCGAACGTTATAAAACAGGTCGCTATAGCGCTCTTCGCTGCGTACCCACCCTTTATCTACAAATATGCTCCAGCCATCAGTATTCAGGCGTAGGCCACCACTCAGCTCTGTACGTAGCGGCTTAGGTTTTTTAATCTTAGGCTTCTGTACTGTTTTAAGTTGCGGAGTAGCGGGGTTAACGCTATTAGCTCCCGATTGGGCAACTGCATCTGAAGCTAAGAGCGACAGCATACAGCATAGGCATATATGGAATATTCCTTTCATGAATAAAATAGTGAGATCATCGTAAATTTAACACAAAATCTGATACGTTGACATCGAAAGTTATATATAAAGGCGAATTAAGGACAGAAGCTACCCATTTGCGCAGTGGAACCGTTGTAGAAACGGATGCACCGCCGGATAATAACGGCAAAGGCGAACGCTTTTCACCCAGCGACCTAGTGGCTACCGCACTGGCCAGTTGTATGCTTACCATCATGGGTATAGCCGCACGCACCCACAACATTAACATTACCGGCACCGAGTGCGAGGTGGAAAAGATAATGGTGGCCGACCCAAGGCGTATAGGCGAGGTGAAGATAAACATGCACTTCCCCAAGACGGAAAACTATACCGACAAGGAAAAGAAGATACTGGAACATGCAGCTATGACCTGCCCGGTAATAGAAAGCCTGCACCCGGATATAAAAAAGACGGTATCATTCCTGTGGAACTGATTTGAGCAGCTTGAGGCCGATGGCGCAGGAAAGGCATTGCTTACCTGTGCAGTAGTTATTGTATAGCTGTATCATAGCCTGCGACTGGCCGGCATTGGCGGGCTTCCAGCCGCACGATTCCCATATGCTGATGATATTATTGCGCTCGGCAGGGATGGTATCGAGCCATTGCAAGGCACGTTCCTGCTGGGTAGCTGTGCCCTGCAGGCTGGCGTAGAGAAACTGTACCGGGGCAATAGTATTGATAATAATGTTTTGGATAGAAGACTTGCCTAAATGTT
>CAMLKS010000248.1 GCA_946480675.1 uncultured Bacteroidota bacterium | reverse complement strand
TCGGTGCCGATTTCTCTATGATGAATGCGGTGGTTCTTTCTGCCTTCGACATACGTTGCACTGCGAAGATACTAAGAATATACCAAAAGGTATTTTTTAGGAGTAAATTAGTGCTGATGGTTTATCCGGCTGCTATATAAATATACTCGCTGCCATAGCCCATGCTTTATCAAAAGCTTCTTTGTTCAACTTCAGGGGTATGTTGTTGGCATCTGCCCATAGTACAATGTTCTCTGTGGCTATATTGCCTACCAGTTCGTCTTTGGCCATGGGGCAACCTCCTATGCCTTTCATAGCGCTATCGTAGCGGTAGCAGCCATTATCCCAGGCGGTTTGTATCTTTTCCTGCCAGGTAGTGGCGGTGCTGTGGAAGTGTGCACCTATGGTCACGTCTTTAAATTCGGGAATGAGGTGTTTGTAGATGTACTCAATATTATCTGGCTGGGCTACGCCTACGGTATCGGCCATGGCTATGGTTTTGATGCCCATAGCGGCCAGCTTGCCTACCCAGTTGATGGCTACTTCTGCACTGTATTCATCGCCATAAGGATTACCAAAACCCATAGAGATGTACACAACCAGCTCCTTACCGTACTGCACGCATAGCTGTTGCATTTCCTCCACCTGCTTCAGCGATTCGGCAATGGTCTTATTGGTATTGCGCAGCTGGAAAGTTTCGGAGATGGAGAACGGGAAGCCCAGGTAATGTATCTGCTCATAACCCACGGCCTCTTCGGCACCACGGGTATTGGCTACTATGGCCAGTAGCTTGGTATTCACACCATCCAGCTGCAATTGCGGTATCACTTCTTTGGTATCTGCCAGTTGCGGTATGGCCTTGGCCGATACAAACGAGCCGAAGTCCAGCACATCAAAGCCTACTTTCAGCAAGGCATTCAGGTAGTCGACCTTGGTTTGTGTAGGTATAAAATGCTGCCAGCCCTGCATGGCATCGCGCGGACATTCTACTAAGGTGATGCTTTGTTGCATATGTATAGTGTGAAATGGAGTGTAAAGATACTAAGCAATATTAGCTATACATTTTCACTTCGTTTATAAACCAATAGTAGGCATCTATAAACTTTTGAAATTCTTTATCATCTTCTAAAACCTTTATAGGAAAACTTGGCCTTAAACTAATTTTCTCTTTCCCTATATCAACTCCATTAATATCATTCAATCGCTCCAGAAGTTCCAATCGTTTAGATTCACTATCAAATGGAGGTTTGTTTTTATACCACTGAAAGTATATCTCAATATTTCCATTGGTCCACAATGCGAAAAGCTGATTATCACTTCCGTTCCAATTCAATATTGGAACAAGAGAACCATATTTTTTGCCGGCTCCGTACCATACCCTTGTAACATAGGGATTAGCCCAGTTTAATAATCTCCTGGCAATTTTAGTTTCATTATGACCTTGTTGATTAAAGAATTCTTGAAAATATGTATCCTCGTTCCAATTAGCACCATTCCTCTTGTAGATACCCTTATTATTATCAGCACTTGCAGTTTGACCAATAACTCTCGGTACAAGTGTTCTAACATTTTCATGACCAGTAAACTGTTTTATTTGAACTCCTAATATTTCAGCAGGGGTCATTTGTTCATTTAGAAATTCGATGATTCTTTGTAACTCTTTGGGAATAGTGTCAGAAACTATTAGCATTCTAATTTTTCCAGCCTTCAAATTAGTTTTGGTTAGCTCCCAAAATGCATTTGCATCATATTCTCCTTGCAAAAACTCATCAATTGTACTGTTTATGTCTTTGCTTAATTGTTTACATTGTTCTTCAAACCTATGTACAATTTCCTCAATAGTCCAGTAGGTCACCGCATTAGCTGCGTAATCTAATATTTGCCCAATAACTTCCCTTCTTATTCTTGTATCAGTGCTACGTTTAACTTCAACTAACGTTGGAATACCATCTTGATCAATAAATAGATGATCTAAACTCCAACGATTATTTACTTCTTTCTCGTCGGGAATACCAAATTCTCTTGATATTAGTAACCATCTGCGAGGCCTGAGACTGTGTATTTGAGAGCCTGAAATAAGATTGGGATAATCTGCCAAGAGTTTTTGCAATAGGTCTTCCGAAATATATGAAGACTCATTAAGCTCTATAAGATTACCATCATTATCTAAATGGAAAATTGTTTCATTCATGTCGGTGATTATAAGACACGATGAATGTACATTAAATTATAATTTCACTACCCCTTTATCAATTCTAAAAACCTCTCCAACCCCTTCTTCTTCTCATCATCCAGCAGGTAATGGATGTCTGATGTGTAGTAGTACTTCAGGTCGTAATACGGAAATGGGGTTTCGGCCACTACGGTGTCTATATGCTTCAAGCCTTCTGCATTGGCGGCATTGAAGGCAGCGAGGAAATCTGCCGGCAGTTCTTTATTAGCTATCCATGCGGCAAATACGAATGGCAGGCCTGTGTACTCCTTCCACCCACCGGCAAGGTCGTAGATGTATTCAAAATTGGTGAGTTGTTTCAGCGCCCTGTCGCCGATGATAACACCTGCGGTAGTACCGTTGATGTATTCTATATAATTTTCCGTAGCAGGCTTGAAAATCACATCCTTTTTCCAGTGTTTTTCAAACAGCAGCTGCGCCAGCCTTACCGATGTGCGGCTTTGGTAATCGAGGTACACGGTTTCAATCTCTTCCATAGGCACCATGCTAAAGATGCACACACTGGCCACATGGCCATCGGCAGCTATACCATAATCGCTCACTATGTGCGCACCGGCTATGCCGGGCATGGCAGCCACGGGCATCAGTGCCATATCTATTTTTCCTTCCTGTAAATCCCTGGCAAGATTGGCCGGATAATCGAGCAGCAATTCTATATCGTTCATCACCGGGCTACGCTCTATACCGTATAGCAATGGTTTGGTATTCAGATAACTTACTCCTGCAACTTTTATTTTGGCGCTCAACAGTCTATTTTTAGGGCGTAAAGATAGCAAAGGCTTAGGATAGATGTCGCAACACTTAATTATTTATACAGACGGGGCAGCAAGAGGCAACCCCGGCCCCGGTGGCTATGGCATAGTGATGCAATGGGGAGAGAAGATGAAGGAAATGTCGCAGGGGTTCAGGCGCACTACCAACAACCGTATGGAACTGATGGCCGTGGTAGAGGCACTGAAAAGCCTGAAACGCGACGGGCTCGATGTGGTGATATACAGCGATAGCAGCTACGTGGTAAACTCGGTAGACAAGGGCTGGGTTTTCGGATGGGTAAAGAAAGGCTTTGCAGGCAAGAAGAATGCCGACCTGTGGCAGGAATACCTGAAGTATCATAACCGGCACCGCATAAAATTTGTATGGGTAAAAGGCCATGCCGATAACCCTTGGAACAACCGCTGCGACCAACTGGCCACTGCCGCCGCCGATAGCGGCAAATGGCTGGTAGACCATGGATATGAAAGCGGGAATGGATAGTGTCCCGTTGGCCAGGTGTGTCCATATAATATGGGGTGGGACAAGGTGGACAGATGGACAAAAACGAGTGTCCCGGTGTCCCATCTGTCCCATCTGTCCCTATTATATTTTGTGGGACACGTGGGACAGTCGTAATTGCAGGCATGAATTTATTGCTTTGCCTGGTATTTCACCTTTGATACATATACTATGGAAAATACATTTCCACAATCGGGCAATCCCATCATTCGCCATGTGTACACAGCAGACCCTACAGCTATTGTACACGATAATAAGGTATATCTGTACACCGGCCACGATGAAGCTCCCGTAGGTACAGCAGCCTATGTTATGAACGATTGGCTCTGTTTCTCATCGGCAGATATGGTACACTGGCAGCCACATGGAAGCCCGCTTAAGGCTATAGATTTTTCGTGGTCGTCGGGCGGCGCATTTGCTACAAAAGTGATAGAAAAAAACGGCCTGTTTTATTGGTATGTAGCTGTAAACCATGCAGATGGTACAGGCACTGCTATTGGTGTGGCTGTATCCCAAAAACCCGATAGCAACTTTAAAGATGCGATAGGTAAGGCATTGATAACCCACAGTATGCTACCACCTACTGATAATGAAAAAGCCAATCTTGACCCTGCCGTACTGCTGGATGACGATGGTGAAGCATACATCTTCTGGGGAAATAAGACCTGCTACTATGCACGCCTGGATAAGGATATGACAAGCCTTTCAGGAGATATTAAAACAATAGACCTGCCTCATTTTGAGGAAGGGGCACATATACATAAACGAAATGGCTGGTACTATCTTGCCTATGGTTATGGTATGCCTGAAAAAGTAGCGTATGCCATGAGCAGGCATATAGATGGCCCCTGGGAATTTCAAGGCATACTGAATGAAATAGCAGGCAATTGCGAAACCAACAGGCCCTGCATTATCCACTTCAACGGGCAATCATATTTTCTATATCATAATGGTGCTCTG
>CAMLKS010000247.1 GCA_946480675.1 uncultured Bacteroidota bacterium | reverse complement strand
TCCTCAATCATTTTGGGTTAGTTTTTCACATCTTTAGTCCGCCAATGTCCATGTAGAAGTGCGGCCTATCAGGGAGATACCAACATACCCGCGCAGATCCAGTTTGTTGCCTTTATAAGTTATTTTACACGAGTATGTTTTACCGTTCTTAGGATCGTAAATAGTAGCATCACTATACTCTTTATCGCCATC
Source organism: uncultured Bacteroidota bacterium (assembly GCA_946480675.1). The sequence continues at coordinate 4,255 of CAMLKS010000247.1, read as the reverse complement.
TTTTTTCAGCCCTCTCAGTATCACTAACCCCACTATAGGCTGGGCACGTTTGCTCTTATCGGGGTTTTCCTCATCCACTTTGGGCTTTCCGTTTTTCAGCGGTTCGCTCAGCCATATGATCTTTCCGTAAAACTTACCATCCTTGGCCTTATACACTTGTATTTTGGATGTCTTCTCCTGGTTATACCATACCTTCTCTATCTGGTCTTGCGCCAGGGCACTTGATTTGAAAGCAAAGGAAACAATAACCGTCAGTGCTATATAAGAAAAGAATGACTTCAGCATAAAAGGATATGTTTTGTTACCCTAATATACTGAATTTATAGCACATGCTTAGTTGGCATCTTCCAGCGAACCTACACCATTGATGTCTGATGTAGTAGTAGGGTGCCCTTTATAGCTCACCTCTCCCGCCCCATTGATGGTCACATCAAGTTTTTCGGTAGCGGTCAGTTGTATATCTCCCGCACCACTTACCTTCGCTTTTACCACTTTGGCCTGCAGCGGAAATGCCTCTACATCGCCCGCGCCGCTTACTTTATAGCTCGCCGTATTTACAGTACCGCCATTCACTGTCAGGCTGCCTGCACCGGTCAGGGTTGCGGTAAAATGCTGCGCAGTAACATTAGCAATGGTAATATCACCGGCGCCACTCACTTTAAGGTTGAAGTCATTTTGTATCGTGCCTTGTATCTCGGCATCTGCTGCACCTTTTATTGCCAGGCTATTCAGCGACGGAACGGTTATCGTAGCCACTACATCCTTATCCAGGTCAAAGTGTATCAGTTCGTCCTTATCTATTATCAGCTTGCCGTTTACTACATCCGTCTTTATATCTTCCAGTATATTGGCATAGCCCGAAAGCTGTATGCCCGGCGTAGCACCCGGCTCTACTTTTATTATTGCTGTAACGGGTGCAGATACTTCCACGTCTGTAAACGCGGCTACGGTACGTGTTACGGTGGTGGCAGGCCCTTTACCGTGTTTCACATTACGCTTGCACGATGCGGCCAGCAATACAATACCAAACAGCAATACAAAAGCCAGGCTCTTTTTCATAATGAGATATATACAGGTGTTAGTAGAAGATGCTTAAATCTGTGTTTTATTGCTGCGCCACCACACAAAACCTACCGTACCCAATATCATCAATGGCAATGCAGCCAGGTATAAAATGCCGCCATTCAGGCCACGTGCGCTCTTATCATCAAGCCCGGCAGCTGTTTTGGTACACATGGCGCAGCCCTGTGCATGCACCGCAGGTGCAGCAGTTATAGTCAGTGCCAATATCAACAACCACTTTTTCATACTATAAAATTAAGGCAATTGTATTTACAAATATACTAAACATAATAGGGCGATATCAGCAGGTATACCAATACCCCGGTAATGCTCACATACAACCATAAAGGCCATGTATATTTTGCCAGCTTCTTATGCTTTTCAAACTCACCTGTCAGCGACCTGTAAGCAGTAAAAAGGATAAATGGCAATATTATCGCCGCCAGGAAAATATGCGTTATCAGTATCACAAAATAGAAATAGCGGATAAAACCCTCACCGCCAAATTTGGTATCGCCAGCCAGCAGGTGGTGTGCTATGTAAGACACTAAAAATAGGATAGAAAGGAACATAGCTGCCAGCATCTGCTTTTTATGCGCCACATATCTTTTCTGTTTGATGGATATCAGAGCCAGGATAAGCAGTATGGAAACACAAGAGTTGATGATGGCATTTATAAGGGCAAACACATGCACATCGAAACCCAGGTCCACATCCAGTTTCACTTTCGATAGTATCACTACCGCGGCAAATACCACAAACGATACTACAAATATCAATAGCCTTGCCTGCTTGTCATTCTTCTTTAAAACGGGGGATAACATATCCTTATTTTTTAGGTCTTTTTTCTAATGTCAGCAGCACGATATCGTCCGCACATTTCTTCATTTCTTTTTCGTTCAGGCCATCGTAATAGCCACGTATATGCCGGGCAGTATCCAGCACCACTACCTTTTGTGTATGGATAAAATCTTCGGCGCCGCCGGTGGTTGGTGCCATTACTACTTTCAGCTCGTGGCGGGCATAGTTGTAAATGGCATTTCTGTCGCCGGTCATAAACCACCAGTTATCATGGTTCACATGATACCCGTCAGCATAGGTGCGCAGGGCCTGGAAGCTGTCTTTCGCAGGGTCAACGGTTATGGAAACCAAATGCACCGTGTTTTGTAGGGAGCTTTCGCGTTTAGGATCTTTACGAAATGCCTTCTGCAGTAGGGTCATGTTATTGGTCAGCTTTGGGCATACCGTTGGGCAGGTAGTGAAGAAAAAATTCACAACTACTATCTTCCCTTTCAAGTCTTTATTCAAGGATACCTGCTGTCCCAACTGGTTAGTAAGGGTCAGCTCATCTACCTTATGATATACGGTATCCCCGTTTATTACAGTATCCACACCATAATATGCGGGTAGCGATATGATTTTCTTAGATACAGAGCGCTGCACCTTTACCTGGTAGTATATAAAAAAAGCGAGCGGTAGCAACAATGCTACCGCCAGGCCTTTTATAAATTTATTATTCGAGTTTTTCTTATTCATCACTTATTCAAAATACGCATCCGCTATGCTTACTTAAGGCCCGACCAGTTATTCATATGCAGCCAGAAACCACCATCCATCAGGAAGGCAATGATAAACCATACAAACAGCGTCAGTGGTATCAGTACAGTTATCATAAAGCTCTTAACCTCATCGCCAAGGTGCATGAAAACGGATACGATGTAACCCGCTTTGAACAGTGTAAGTGCCAGGAAGAAGAAAGCCAGCAGGCCTTTAGGCATAGCGTGGCTGAAGAACATACCCAGTACTACTTCTACTACTGTTACGGCCAGCAGTATCCAGAATACTTTCCAGATGCGGCCTATTTGTTTTTTACTTTCAGCAGAGTTGATGTCTGTATGATGAGACATAACGCCTGAGTACAATTTAGATTGATCTCCTTCGTACAGGTGTTGTATATCGTTGCTATGATTATGAGCTGACATGCTTAATACAAGATTTGTAGTTGTGAAAAATGAAAATTACAGCAGGTAGAAACAAGTGAATACGAATACCCACACCAGGTCTACAAAGTGCCAGTAAAGGCCTATTTTCTCTACCATTTCGTAGTGGCCCCTTTTGTCATAAACACCATTTACGGTATTTATAAGTACCATTATCAGCAGCACCACACCGCTGGCTACGTGGCCACCGTGGAAACCGGTAATGGTAAAGAAGTAGTTATAGAAATCGTGCGTAGCCTGCATACCACCCGCCGGCAGTGCTGCCACTACTTCCGGGTTTTTCATGTTAAAGAAATGCTCTATGCTCGACAATGGAGCGCTGGCATCGGTGAAAGAACCCCACCATGCACCCTGATGATGTAAGTGCGTCCACTCCCATGCCTGGCAGCTCAGGAAGCAAATACCACCTATGATGGTCCACAACAACCATTTGATAACACCCTGGCGGTCGCCATAGTGGCCGGCGTGTACGGCCAGTACCATCGTTACCGAACTCATGATCAGGATGAAGGTCATCAAGCTCACAAACAGCAGTGGCAGGTTTGCATGGCCCATGAACGGGAATGCATGGAATACCTGGTTAGGGTCGGGCCACACTGTACTGAAAAAACGGGTAGTACCGTAAGAAATAAGGAAAGCGCCGAATGTGAATGCATCCGTAAGCAGGAAGAACCACATCATCATTTTACCATAACTCACATTGAACGGCGAACGTCCACCTCCCCATACTTTCGTTTCGGCTGTTGTAGCTGAAGCTTGTGCCATAGATTTTATTAGTTACTATTATTTATTGGTTGCGAATTTGGGTGCTAATTTCTAAAGTTTTTTATTGATTTGCCAGAAAGAATACAAATAAATAAATCCACAATACATCTACGAAGTGCCAGTACGATGCTACGATCTCCAGCCCGGTGGTATTATACACCTTTACGTGTGTTCTAAAAGCACGGAAAAATACTATTAATAATGCAATAATACCACCCGCTATGTGCAAAAGGTGCAGCCCGGCTATAATGAACAGGAAAGACTCGCTCGGGTTACCATCTACACGCACATTGCTGGCATATAATTGTTGAAAACCCACCCATTGCAATGCCATGAACAGGATGCCCAGTACCAAGGTAGCTGTTACCAATGCACGGTATTGGGGCATTCTGCGCTGTTTGAAAGCGCGCACACCCAATACCATGGTC
>CAMLKS010000246.1 GCA_946480675.1 uncultured Bacteroidota bacterium | reverse complement strand
TCAACGAAGAACAAGATATCTTTTCCTTTACCTGTACCATCTCCATCACGGAAGTACTCGGCAATTGTTAAACCAGACAATGCCACACGAGCACGTGCACCTGGAGGTTCGTTCATCTGACCGAATACGAAGGTTGCTTTTGATTCTTTCAAACCTTCCATATCCACTTTGCTCAAATCCCAACCACCTTCTTCCATGCTGTGTTTGAAGTTGTCACCATATTTCATGATGCCTGCTTCAATCATTTCACGCAAAAGATCGTTACCCTCACGAGTACGCTCACCTACACCGGCAAATACCGATAAACCACCATAACCTTTTGCGATGTTGTTGATCAATTCCTGGATCAATACGGTTTTACCTACACCCGCACCACCAAACAGACCGATCTTACCACCTTTTGCATAAGGCTCGATCAGGTCGATAACTTTAATACCTGTGAACAGTATTTCAGAAGCCGTGCTCAGGTTTTCAAACTTTGGAGGTTTTGCGTGTATCGGGCGGCCGTTGGTTTTATCTGGCTGAGGCAGACCATCAATCGCATCACCGGTTACGTTAAACAGGCGGCCATGTATCTGCTCACCGATAGGCATTGCTATCGCTTTACCTGTATCTGTTACTTCCATACCACGCACCAGGCCTTCTGTACCGTCCATCGCTACGCAACGTACGCTGTCTTCACCCAGGTGCTGTTGTACTTCCAATATCAGTTTCTCACCGCTAGGACGCGTCAGTTCCAACGCGTTATAGATTTCAGGCAGTTTGTTTTCTGCGCTGAAGTACACGTCGATTACCGGACCGATGATTTGCTTGATTTTACCAACGTTTGGCATATGATTCAATTATATAAAAAGAATAAGTTCCTAAAGTCATTTATTGGAGGAAATTCTTATACCTCCCCCAATTTTGGCGCAAAGGTAAGGGTAAGCAGCCAAAAAGCAAAAGGAAATGTATAAAACACACCTGAGAATAACTTTTATCCAAATGGTATTGGGAATTCCTGCGTTTGTTTCACATTACGATTGCCTACTTTGGCCGGAATAAATTTGGCATCTTTCAATTCAGTTGCAAAATATCTGTCAAATTTCGGGTCAATTCCGTGAGCAATATTGACATGTTCAACCGATCCGTCTTCTTTTACCGTTATCAGTACAATCATCACTGTACCTTTTTTAAAGGTTAATGTCCGCGGGTCAATGGCGTTAAATTCAATATAATCTCTAAAAGCAGCATTTATTTTTCTACCTAAATCTTTTGACTTTTCTATAGGCTGCGGGGGTGTATCTTCACATGTTCCATTATACTGTTCTCCTTTCTCATCATAGCATATACGACCTATTCTAGAGCCTTTGTCATACATATCCAAGGCACTTACAGTACCAGTACGGTAATAATAGGTCCATATACTGTCTCTTTTACCTCCTACGCTTGTTATACCCCATGCAGCCGTTTTGCCATCTTCAAAGTATTCCCATTCCTGCCCTACACCATAACCATCTTCGTCATATTCACCTTTAAATACCAGCTTACCTTCGCTATCCCATTTATAGTGTGCCTTCTTAGGTATGCCTTTACTATATATACCGGAATCGACCAAGTGGCCAGCCGTATCATATACTTTTACCAGCCCTTCCAGCTTGCCTTTTATATGACGGGCTTTTTTCTCCAATTTTCCGTTGGGGTGATAAAAGAATATCATCCCCTCGCCTACCGTCATACTATCGTCTGAATACAGGCCATCTTTGCAAAGCGTACCTGTTTGCGCATAAATATCCTGCACATGCCACCAGTCGCCTTCTTTAAAAGCTACCCGTATATAGTGTGCCTGGTGCGGCTCACACTTTTTAAACCAATAATCGAGCGGGTATTGAAGCGTATCATTTTTACCTGCAAATGCATTACCTGATAATAATATTATCAGTAGTGAAAAGAATAGAACAATTTTATTCATAGCGTTTTTTTATTCTAATATCCTAACCTATAGGATACGGGTAAAGTGTAATAAACCCTGGCCAGCCGATTATGGCTTTTACCTGGTTTCCAAGGAGGCAACAAAGATACAATTCGTACAGATTCTTCTCTTAATCCTCCACCCGGCCCACCAATTGCTTTAACATCTTTTATTGTACCATCTATATCCACTATAAACTCTACACTTACCTTACCATCTATATTATGCTCGCGTGCAAAATCCGGATAATGTATGTTTTGACCTAAAAAAGTATTTACATTATAAGGTGGCTCCGGCATTTGTTCAGGAGAGCATGAGTCTTTAGAGGGTGTCCCATCGGCATTAAAACAATGAATACTGAGCAGGGAGTCATCCTTGTATTGTTCAATGCTACTTATCTGCCCATTGTCATGATAATATGTCCAAATACTATCTTGTTTATATCCTGTAACAATTTTACCATAACCTGCTACTTTGCCATCGGTATGGTATTCCCAACGCTCACCTACACCTTCATCGTCAAGGTGAGCTTTAATTTTGATATTACCTGCACTATCCCATGCATAATGTGCTTTATATAAGACCCCCTTTTTATAAAAAGCAGAATCAGCCAATCCACCGGACCTATGATACTCTTTTGCCAAGCCTTCCTTTAGCCCATTGATAAAACGAACCTTTTTCATAATCATCTTATTAGGATGGTAATAGAAAAACATGCCTTGTTCTGAATAAAAGCTATCCTTCTCGTTTTATGTTTATAAACACCATCCCTGTACAAGCTGCGTGTAGTACAATAGTAATCCTTCACGCGCCACCAATCACTCTCTTTAAAAGCCACTCGATAATAATATCCATCATTAGGCTTACATTTACGCTCGTCACCGAACGTAATAAAATGCTTTATCGTATCCTGCCCATAAGCAATAGTGCTTACCCAAAGAGTAAGCACCGTTAATACATATTTCATGTTCTTCATTAAGGTTTGTACAATATAGATATCATACCTGCATTATGGTCACACTCAGGCAGCGCATCTGAATAATACAGCACACCTTTATAAAAGAGGAATACATACCAGTCTGTATTTTTCTGCAGTGTTATGGCCGCCTCATTGGGTTTGTTCCCGGGGTTGTGGCTATAGCTTACCGGCACTACAAATTGCGATTTGTCGGTAGTAGCGCGCTGCAGCAGCCAGCCCATCAGGTCGGCACTTTCTTTTTTACGCTTTGCGTAGTTGGTTACCACTCCCGGCGTGGTTTCGCGGTACCTGTAAATATCGGCGCCCAGTATATATTCCATGCGGTCGCATACAAACATCTGCATATCGGGGTCATCCATCATGCGGGTATCTACGGCTATGCCGTACCTGCAGTTTTTGTATCGCTCGTCCAGCGACAGTTCGCCCAAGGCCAGTTGCAGTGTTTTATCGGTGGGGCTTTGTGCATACAGGTATTTCAAAAGGGTGGCAGAAGACTCGCGTATCACATATGAATACAGGTCGTTGCTCCAGCCATCGCGGCGGGCAGTAATGATGTGGTTGGTAGCCGTAGCTGCCTGGCGCCTGTAGTTATCGTTGCTTTGTAAAACAAACTTCAGCGCCCTTACCATTTCGGCATAGTCGGCCAGTTGTGTTATCAGCGCGCCATTGCCGGGCAGCATAGCTTCCGATTTTGCCAGTTGGTTCAGATCTTCCAGCACCCGGGCAAATTGTTCGCGGGTTACATATTTATCTATGCCTTTGCTCAGCGTATCGAACGAAGATTTTTCTTTCAGCAACTGCTGAAAGCGCAGCGCTTCTTCATCCAGTGCATTATCGCCCGGTATATACCAGTGGCCGTTATAGTTCAGTATTTGTTTATCCTGTGCTATTGCAACACCAGACAGCGAGAGGGCGCAGATAAATAAGGCAAGTTTTTTCATAATTCTATTGTTTGCGGGGCAACTAAAATAATATTTATGGGCTTATTTTCATATGCCTTTCTATTTATTTAATAAGCGCATACATGTTTTTTTACTTAATTTCCATAAAAATGAAAACATATGCCCGCAGACCTCATCACACGTATCCGCAACATTCAGAAACAGCTGGCCCTTGCGGAAACAGGCATTATAGACATGGCTACCTGCCAGGCACTCGAAATAAGGCTGAATATAACTGTAGCCAGTAATAATGTTGTAACCCACATCAAAAACATACAGCGTGCGCTGAGGATAGGCGACGATGGCATTGTGGGGCCCATTACGGTATCGCGCATAGAAGCCCTGATTACTACCCGTATGCCAGCCATACCACAGGGTGCCAGCATGGCGGTATCTGTAAAATCGCTCGATCTTATCATTTCTTCAGAAATCACATCGAAAGAAATGTATAACCGGAAATATCAATCGCCTATATGGCCGGGAGGCGATAGTGGCATCACCATCGGCATAGGGTACGATTGCGGCTATGCCACCCGAAACAGCTTTACTGCTGCATGGCAAAGCCATATTTCTGTAGATGCGCTGAACCTGCT
>CAMLKS010000245.1 GCA_946480675.1 uncultured Bacteroidota bacterium | reverse complement strand
TGTGTGCTACGCCTGTAGTAACGGCAGGCAGCGTAGTGGTGACGGATATAACAGCAGAGGGTGTGATAATAGGATCGTACAGCGCATGGATAGTAGATGGTGCCAGCGAAGCCAGTGTGTATAAGAACCAGGTAACCTTTAGCATCAGCAGTGAGAATGATACGATAACAGAAGACCCGGATGCACCAGCTGAAGATGTGCTGATAAACGATGAAGTGATAGGTGTGATGGGTGGTGCAGGCAGGCCTGAACTGATAGCTGTGCTGACGCATGATAACAACGGTGCATTGCCGGAGGGTGCTATCATCACCATAGATAACCGTGGCCTGATACGCTATACGGGACCTGCTACGAGTGCAGATAGTGATAGTGTAACGGTGGCATTCAGCAATCTGGTGTATAATGTATAGGCGATAAGGTAATAGGGTAATAAGGTGATAAGTCGATAAGGCGTGCGTGTAAAGGCAAACAATATTTTTTAAATCAATAACCTAATATGGCAAAGAAAATAAGCATACCGATAAGCGACCATACCACTGCGGGTGTATGTACCCTGTGGTACCAGGTGGATTATAAACTGAATAGTGAGATAGGCTATACCAGCATTCCGCCGGTATATGCGGGCACGGTAGAGATAAACAACCTGCTGGCGGCATCCACTTACAATGTGCGCATTGTGCGTAATTGCTGCGATGGGGTGCAGAGTGCGGCGCTGGTGCTGACTGTGAATACATGATTTTACACTATTCAACAATATCTCTTCGCTCATCTTTTCTTTCTTTTTGCTTGTCCAAAAAGAAAGAAACAAAGAAAAAGGACACCCTTAAACCAATTGCTCCGCAGGTTTAAGGGCCAGCTCTACGCTGCTGCGTAGGGAATATGCATGCTGCCTGTCAGTGCTGCGCACATGACGGTGCTATGGGGCTGCAGTACATGATGAGGCAGGTGTTTTGTAGGTGTGCTTCTTTTACATATCTGTAATTAACGAGTTAACAAGTCAACAAATCAACAAATCAACCAGTAAACCAATCAACTAAAAAAGATGCCAAATGTAACGATAACGATACCTCAGCCTGTGCTGGCGGCGGGGCAGAGTTTTAAGACGCGATACAGGCTGCTGCCTTCGGGTAGCTGGAGCGGGTATACCAGCCGCAGCAATACTGCGTTTACACTCACGGGCCTCACTACGGGCGATTACCAACTGGAGGTGATACTGGTGAAAGCCGATAGCAGCGAATGCCCTGCGATATACAAAACCTTTACGGTGGTGCCGGAGTATAGCTGCATCAGCTTTAGCTCGCAGATGGTGAAAACGGGTACGCTGTATTATTTGCAGATAACCTATACACTGCCCGGCGGCTTTACCAACCCCGCCTGCGGATGGGATATTACCTATGTGCAGAATGGTATCACCACGACCAATACGTATACCACATTGCCTACATCGGGCATCATAAAGATACCTGTAACCAATACAGCAATGGCGGTGTATGTAAGGGCCAATATGTGCAATGGTAATAAGAAGGATTGCCACCAGGCAGATGTATCGCCGGTAGCACCGCCGCCATGTACAGGGCTCAACCTGGTAACGCAGTCCTTAGTAAAGAGTGGTGGCAACTTTTTTATCAACCTGACCTTTGTACAGTCGTCGCCGGCAACTACATCGCTGCAAGTGGTGTATTCGCAAACGGGGTCGTTTATAGCTCCGGGCGATAGCGGCAGCATTACTGTGCCATTGCTACCAACAGCTACCAGTGTGAGCATATCTGTGAAGCCTGCGCGGCCCAATTTCGCAGAATTCGTTTATTATACCGGTAAGGTAATAGATGCCTGTAATAACCAGATACCTATCAGCGTAAATACATTTTATTATTAAATTGTTTATTTGCATAATAGTTGTATATTTGTACTAAATAATTCCTGCCTTGATATAGCTGACGAGCTATTAAAACATACGTTGCCCCCTAACCCCCTGAAGGGGGAACATCAGGGGAAATATTCAAACAAAGGCTTCGTTTATAAATCCCTCGTAGCCATGAAAAAACAACGTAAGCCCCTTTAGGGGTTGGGGCTTTAAACCTTTAAACTTTTAACCAATGGCTTTTTGTCCGGCCGATTGTGCCAACATCACCATTACCACCAATCAACCCGGTGGCTGCGACCTGAAGGTGCGCAAAAGAAATATTGACCGCATCGGGTTTTTCCCGTGCAGTGTAGACCTGCCTGCACCCTTTACCTGTGCAGGGCTGGAGGCGCTGATAGCAGCCAATACGCTGACATTCAGCAGCCCGCTTGCCAATATAGAAGTGCAGGACCCGAGCTTTGAAGAGATACAGATAGCCGACTGCCGCCCCAGCGAGCGTATGGCTACCAGCCGCGTCATCACTTTTCAAGACAGGATAGCGATAGAAGTGCCTGCCGTTGTAGGTCCGCCTGCTGTGCCTGCCAATTTGTTCTTCGACTACGATTTCTGGAAAGACAAGAAAACGAAACGTGCGCTGATGCGTTACATGTTCGTGTTTTGCGATGGCAGCGTAGTAGTGCCTAAAGATGAACTGGGCAAGCCGATGGCGGCGAGCCTGGATGTTTTCCTGAGCTATGAAAGGCAGGGGAGCGGCGGCAGCTCGTACATACTGGAAATAAAGAAAGGGCAACTGGAATTCAAAGGCGACCCGCTGGATTTCAATAAACCTGAGTTTACCAGTGGCAACGAAGTGTTTTACCTGACGGATTGTGCGGGTATTATATAGCCCCCAACCCCCCCAAGGGGGCTTACTCACAGATTAGCTCTCATTTTAGCCCCTTTAGGGGGTTGGGGCATGCAACCGGGCAATGGCAGGCGCGATGAGCGTAATGCGATGTATTGTAAGGCAAAGGTGAAACCATGCTATTGCCGGTTGTATTTCCCCCCAAACCCCTAAAGGGGTTTTATTGAGTATTGAAAGACTATTTACTAATACTATCTACCATAACAATAAATCATCAACCTATCTATCCATGCAACTGAACGATGTATTGGCCCTGCTGAATAAGACCGCGCGACCTAATGCGCAGATGAATGAATACCTGCAACGCAGGCGCGATGTGTATTATGGCATGAGCCTGCATACTACAGGGGCATGTCCGGCATTTAAAGACCTGAATGGCGGCGGCACCATATACCCGCAAGGCTACTATGGTGCGGAATACCAGCGCCTGTTTGATAAACACCTGCTGAGCCGCCACCCGCGCGAAAGCGATGCTACCCGCAACTGGCGCTTCAGCCAATACCGGCCACTGACAAAAGCCCCCTTCGGGCAGGTGAGTGAAGTGGTAACGGGTGCTATATTTCAAGACTCGAACTATGTGCTGGAAGTGCAGGACCAGGCAGATAACCGCTATATATGGGGCAACCACTTTAGCGGGCACGATATCATGGGCTACTTCGCCGGTATAGGGTTTAAGAACATGATAGAAGACCCCAACGGCCTGTTTGTACGCATGCCATCGAAGCCGTGGTATGAACAGGCAGATGATAAAGTGGCTGTGGATATATGGTTTGTAAACACCAAAGACATGCTATGGTGCAGCAGTACGGATGTAATATTTCTACGGGGTGGCTATGGCTGGTGGGTAGATACACAAACAATATGGCGTTTCAGCTACCGGGAAGATAAACGACAATATTACATAGATGCAGAAGATAGCAAAGGTTATTATGCGCATATGCTGGGCAGGCTGCCGGTGAGCATAGCCGGTGGCGAATGGAATACACAGGGCTATTACGATAGCTACTTCAGCAAGGCAAAGGCGGCGGCAGATGATTTTATTAGTGCTTATTCCGCAGCGCAACTGGTAGATAAAGAAGCATCGCACCCATTTATAGTAGAAGCCAGTACGGATTGCCATGACTGCAATGGATTGGGCCATGTGCAGCGCGATTGTGATACCTGCCCCAATGGTTTGGAGCTTATATCTTGTCCCGGCTGCCATGGCAGCGGGCAGGTAAGCCGCAATCCCGGCCAGCATGTGATAGTGCCGCAGGATAAACTGAAAGACGGTTCGCCGATACAGATCATCAACCCCGATATAAGCATCAACGCGCATCACCGCAATGTATGTGCACAGGTGATGGATATGATAACCGAGGCGCTGCACCTGCAAAAGGTAGATGAAGCGCAGAGCGGTGTGGCCAAAGCCATAGACCAGGAGCGGTTGTATAAATTCATCAGCAATATCAGCAACCATATTTTTGACAAACTGATAACCGATACACTGCAGGATATTATTGCCTACCGCCATGCTGCGAGTATAGGCGGGCAGGTATATCCCGCGCAGTATCCCTTTACGGTAATAAAGCCTACACAGTTCCGCATCAAGACCTCTGCCGATTTGCTGGCAGAATATAATGAGAGCACCAAGGCCGGTATGCCAGCCTTTATACGCCAGCGCATGGCTATGGATTTTGTAGATAAACAATACAGTGGC
>CAMLKS010000244.1 GCA_946480675.1 uncultured Bacteroidota bacterium | reverse complement strand
AGTAATGAGAAAATAGCTGACTATGATGTGAATGATGGCTATGATTAAATGATGAGGATTGTGATGTAATGAGTGGGGGATGACGGGGTGATTTTTTGTTAATGATTTGGAAATTGGAAATATTTTACCATATCTTTATGATATCAAAATAATATCAAAAGGAATTAACCAAAAACTACGCAATATGGAAAAAGTGATCAAACCCGTAAATGGCTATTTAGCATTAATCGTATCGATAGTCTTAATAGCAGCTGCCATACTCATGTTTTCACAGATACCTGTAATGCCGCTGATGGGCATACCTGCGAGTATATGCACCTTTGTAGCCTTCTTTATATGGAAAGGACTGCTGATCATTCAACCAAACCACGCACGTGTGCTGAACTTTTTTGGTAAGTATGTAGGTAGTGTGAAAGACAACGGTATGTTTTTCGTAAACCCGCTGTATGCTACTATTAAAGTATCGCAAAGGGCTTCAAATCTATCGACCCCTACCCTGAAAGTGAACGACAAAATGGGTAACCCGATAGAGATAGCATCGGTGATAGTATGGCAGGTAGAAGATACCTATAAAGCCACCTATGAAGTAACAGACTATGTATCGTACATTAAAACACAGAGCGAGGCGGCGCTGCGCAACCTGGCTACCAGCTTTTCTTACGACAATATAGAGGACGAAACCGCTACCATCACCCTGCGCGATGGCGGACAAAAAGTGAATGAACTGCTGGAAAGAGAGCTGAATGAGCGCCTGTCGTCATCGGGTATCGTTATAAAAGAAGCCCGCATCAGCCACCTAGCCTATGCGCAGGAAATAGCCGGGGCCATGCTGCAACGCCAGCAGGCTACAGCCATAGTTGCTGCACGCTATAAGATAGTAGAAGGTGCGGTAGGAATGGTAGAAATGGCGCTGGAACACCTTAGCAAGAAGAATATAGTAGAGCTGGACGAAGATAAAAAAGCGACGATGGTGAGCAACCTGATGGTGGTGCTGTGTGGCGAGCGCGGTGCACAACCTGTACTGAATACCGGTTCTTTATACCAATAAACGAATGCACAGTGGCTAAAAAAAGCTTTGTACTACGGATAGATGAAGATACATTCAAAGCCATTGAGAAATGGGCTGCGGATGAGTTTCGCAGTGCCAACGGGCAACTGGAATACATTATAGACAAAGCACTGAAAGAGGCCGGACGCATGAAGGAAGAGAAAAAGAAAGACGAGCCAAAGGATACAACAGAATAGCTACCCTATGGTAGCTATTTTTTTTGCTCCTTATCGTGCTGCATTACATGCCATACGCTGCGAAACACTTCGAGTGCAGAACGGCCTTTATCAGAGAGTTCATATTGTATATGCAATGGCTTTTGCTTGACTACTGTTTTATGCAGCAGGCCATGATGTTCCATCTTGTGCAGGGCACTGGAAATGGACTGCTTATTAGCATAGGGCATATGCTTCATCAAGCCACTGAAGCGCACCGGGCCATCGTGTGCCGCTTTAAAAATATTGGGCACCCATTTGGTTGATAATACATTCAGTACCTCGTGGCCGGGGCAATCATAATCATTTGTTATGCTTGTATTGCTGGTCATATTTTTTTGACTTATTGTGAACACTTTCCTGTTGACTGACCTTCGATGAAAAATTAAAGGCAATTAAATCATGGAAGTACAGAACAGTAATATGCTATTTGAACCTATCTCTTTTGGAGAATTAAAATTAAGCAATAGAATAGTTATGGCGCCTATGACGCGCAGTCGTGCGATCGGTAATTTAGCGAATGCGCTTATATCTAAATATTATGAACAGCGTGCCGGTGCGGGTTTGATAATAACAGAAGGTGTTTCGCCATCGCCAAACGGGCTAGGATACGCCAGGATACCCGGTATCTTCAATGATACCCAGACGGCATCGTGGAAGCAGGTGACAGATGCCGTACATGCCCAAGGTGGCAAGATATTCATGCAACTGATGCATACGGGACGTGCGAGCCATAGCGCTAATATGCCTGAAGGTGCAAAAGTGCTGGCACCATCGGCAGTGAACTCAGGCACCGAGATATGGACAGATACACAAGGTATGCAGGCGGCGGAAACACCGGCAGAAATGACGGCACCGGAACTACAGGAAACGATACAAGAATTTGTAAAGGCCGCCGAAAATGCAATAGCTGCAGGCTTTGATGGTATAGAACTGCATGGCGCCAACGGCTACCTGCTGGAACAATTTCTGAACCCACATAGCAATACCCGTACAGATACCTATGGTGGTGATGCAACTGGTCGTAGCCGTTTTGTGCTGGAAGTAACCAAGGCTATCGCCGATAAGATAGGTAAAGAAAAAGTGGGTATCCGCCTATCGCCACACAATACATTTAACGGGATGCCGGCGTATGATAACACATTTGAGACTTATGACTATATCAGTAAAGAGCTGAATAAGCTGGGCATAGTATATATACACCTGGTAGAGTATGGACGCGCTACACCAGAAGGCCTGCAATTGATACACCAGATAAGGGACAACTTTAAACAGATACTGATACTGAACGCGGGCTATACTAAAGAACGTGCAAATGAAGTGTTGGCAAGCGGACTGGCAGACCTGGTAGCATTTGGTACACCTTTTATAGCTAACCCCAACCTACCTCATAAACTGAAGCATGATATACCACTGGCAGCGGCAGACGCAAGCCTGTTCTTTACCGCAGGAGCAGAAGGATTTACAGACTATGCGATAGCAGAATAAAACACAAAGCAGGTAATTATTTACCTGCTTTTATTTGTTGCACCCTTTGCTCGAAATCCATAGGTATGGGCAAAGGGTTTTCATATGGCTTGAAGTGCTGTATCAATTCTTCGGTATGCACATCGCTACGCTGTGTTGTAAAATTGAAATGAACGAACGTATTCCACAAGATAGATTTCAGTTGTGTTTTATCCTTGTTCCACATCATCATTTCTACCTGTATATCCTTTTCGCGCAGGGCCAGGATGGTGGATTGTATTACTACAGTTTCCATCAGCATAGCGGGCTTGAGATAGACTATTTGATTTTGACTTACTACCCAGCTTTTGCCGTGTTGTTTGGCATATTGGTATATATTGAAGTGGTGATGCTGCGTAAGGTGGTCTTCACGCGCATTGATGAAGTAATCGAGATAGCGGGAGTTGTTGAGGTGATTGAAGGGATCGCAATCGGGAAAGCGGATGAGGTAGCTGCTTTCAAAAACTTTTGTATCGCTCATATTACAATGATTGAGTAGCAAATGTATGAAAATAGTAAAGGCTGCCATTTGGCAGCCTTTATATTGTAAGATAGAATTAAACTATGCGTTTGTTTCTTCTGTACCTTCAGTAGCAGGTGTTTCGTTAACCTGAGGAACTGCAGGGGCTTCTTCGATAACCGGTGCTGTAGTTTCAGCTGCTGCTTCCTTTTTAGGAGCTGCAGTACCACTACGGCGGCTACGGCGTGTTTTCTTAGCTGCGCCTTCGTTGCTTTCTTTCTTGTAGATCTCGTTGAAGTCAACCAGTTCTATCATTGCCATATCAGCAGCATCACCCATACGGCGAGGCAGTTTGATGATACGTGTGTAACCACCGGGACGGTTAGCTATTTTATCGCCTATAACGCCGAACAATTCTTTTATTGATTCTTTGTCTTGCAGATAGCTGAACACTACACGACGGTTGTGCATTGTATCTTCTTTACCACGTGTCAGCAGGGGCTCAACGTAAACGCGCAGTGATTTAGCTTTAGCTAAAGTAGTAACGATACGTTTGTGCTCGATAAGCTGGCTGGCAAGGTTAGAAAGTAATGCCTTGCGGTGTGAGGCTGTACGGCCTAAGTTTTTGATTTTGTCTCCGTGACGCATGACTGTTGTTGTTTAATTCCCTCATACCGTAGTCAGGGTATATGAGGTACTTGTTAAGTAAAAATAAAAGGTCAAAGGCTAAATTTAGTTTAACCCTTGACCTTTTGAGTGAAAATTAATCGTTGCTGCGGTGGAACTTGCTAATATCCATACCGAAGTGCAAGCCACGCTCGCCCAGTACCTGTTCAATTTCAGACAGAGATTTCTGACCGAAGTTGCGGAATTTCATCAGTTCTTCCTGTGTGTATTGTACCAGCTCGCTCAGAGAGTTGATTTTAGCAGCTTTCAGGCAGTTGAATGCACGTACAGAAAGTTCCAGATCTTCAAGCGGTGTGTTCAATACTTTACGCAGTTGCAGTGTTTCTTCATCTACTACTGCTTCTTTTTCTTCACGTTTGGTATCCAGAGAGATGTTTTCATCTGTGATGATCATCAGGTGCTGGATAAGGATGCGTGAAGCTTCTTTTACAGCCTCTTCAGGATGGATGGTACCATCTGTGGCGATTTCCATTATCAGTTTTTCGAAATCCGTACGTTGTTCCACACGGGTATTTTCGATGCTGTATTTTACGTTTTTGATCGGCGTGTAAATAGAATCGATAGCTATTACACCCAGTGGCGCATCAGGCTGACG
>CAMLKS010000243.1 GCA_946480675.1 uncultured Bacteroidota bacterium | reverse complement strand
TGCAAAGTATTGCTGTATCCATTGCAGGGTTTTCTCTTTATCAAACTTACCGGCTACTATCAGTGTAGCATTATCCGGCTGATAATATTTCTTATAAAATGCCCTCAAATTCTCTATGGGTACTTTCTCTATATCTTCTTTACTACCAATGGTAGACTTGCCATAGTTATGCCACAGGTACATGGTAGAAACGATACGCTCCATCAATATGCTTTCAGGATAGTTTTCGCCTGCTTCAAACTCATTACGCACCACCGAAAACTCTTTATCCAGCTCTTCTTTCGCTATCAATGAGTTTACCATACGGTCGGCTTCCATATCCAATGCCCATTTCAGGTTGTCATCTGTAGCGGGCAATATTTCGTAATAGTTAGTACGGTCGTACCAGGTAGTACCGTTGGCTTGTGCACCTTTATCGGCTATTGCCTTTTTTATGTCTTTGATGCGCTTGGTACCTTTAAAGAGCATATGCTCCAATAAGTGGGCCATTCCTGTTTCACCATATCCTTCGTGACGCGAACCTACATTATACACGATATTTACCAATACATTGTTTTGCGTAGCATCGGGCAGCAGTAGTACCTGCATGCCATTTGCCATTTTGTATTCCTGTACGTTCTCTACCTTTCCAACATAGGTAGGTGCGCCCCCGGTGGCGGCTTTTTTGGCTTGGCCATAAGACAGCAATGTACTGCCGGCCAGCGCCAAACTAAGGATGGTGCGTTTCATATGTAAATAGTTTGAAAGTTTAAATATAAACGATATGAAAGGCAAAGTCAAGTATGAAGTTCGTATTCTATATGTATTTGGCAGATATTTAACGCTCCTTTACAGTAAAGGTAATCGAACGGTATAGATACCATTTTCCTCGCCATAGGCTATGCTGCGTTTAGATGCCACGGCATAGCGCTTACTGATGTTTGCCAATCCCAACCCGCTGCTTTTCTCCTTACTCATCTTTGGCTGCACGGGATTTCGCACGATTAGCTCTTCGCCCGATACTGTAACGGTAATAACCAAAGGTTGGGTACGTGATACGATGTTATGCTTAATGGCATTTTCTATCAATAACTGCAGTGCTAACGGCACAATTTTTTTGGTACGAAGCACTTCTTCAGGTATGTCTGTATGCAATTGTAATGCTTCACCGAAACGACTCTTCTGTATATGTATGTAGTTATTCAGTATGTCCAACTCTTCGCTAAGCAATACCAGATCGCGGCTGCGATGGGTAAGCATGTTACGGTACAAATCAGAAAGGTTCTCCGTATATACAATTGCTTTCTGCGGGTTGTCTTCTATAAGACTGGTAAGCGTATTCAGGCTATTGAACAGGAAGTGCGGGTTTACCTGACTTTTCAGATGTTCATATTCATATACAATACGTTCCTGCTGCAGGTTGGCTACATCCTTCAGCCGGCGCTCCCTACCCGACATATATAAGAGTACGATTACTACACCGGCAATTATCATTAAGGTAATAAACCAACCCCTACGCCATATAGGTGCCGCTATGCTAAAATCATAGGTCTCTTCAACCACATTGCTGAAATCGGGATATATGGAAGCCTGTACACGGAACACATAACTACCCGGTGGCAGGTTAGGAAATGTTACTACCTGCTCGGTGCTATATATCCATTTATCGTAATAGCCTTCCAGCTTGTACCTGTAATGAATACCCTTGGCATTTATAAAGCTCACTGCCGTGTATCGAAAACTGAAATAGTTTTCAGAAGGCTTGAATTCATGTTTGTCACTGGGTGGCTTTAAATACAGGTAAGTATTAACTACACCTTTCGATGTATCGTATAACGATGCCAGCTTATTATCTTCCCTTATACGCAGCAGCATATCCATGTAATCGCTACGACGAATCGTTTTATTCTTTTTATAGAAATCAAGCACACTATTCACAGCTGCTTTGCTGCAGCCCAACCTGGTAGTGTCCCCCGTTGTAAGTGCGTGCTTTATCCAGCCGCCGGTATAGATGAAATAGAACTCGCCATGTACATTTTGAAAATTGATAAGAAAGTCGGGCATATTCACCACCACTTCATCATTCTTTTGCAGCCAATACATCAGGAAGTTATCCAGCCTGCGTCGTTGCGTTAAATCCTTTTCCAGTGGGGTGTTTTGTAACCAGTCTATGGTAGGGATAACCAGGTGTGTGTATTCGTTATAGCTCAACCGCTGGTCTAACACCAAATCTCTGGGCAGGATATCATCCTGTGCCTTAACGGGTGTAGCATAGCACAACGCTAATAGCATTGCACAAAAAGCATACAGGCGTAGGGATAGGCACATGCGTAAATATATCTTTTTTATGAAATGCTAATCAAACTTTTACGACGAACCGAGGTATTCGATATATGAAACATTATCCGTCAATATTATATTTAGTCATTTTATAATATAGCGTTGTGCGGTCTATATTTAGTAACCGTGCAGCTTTTGATTTCACCTCTTTCAGCGTTTTTATAATCAATATTACTTCTTTACTATGTAATAGTATCATAACGGCGGTTACTTTGCACATTGTATATTGTTCACGCTGTGTTCACGGTGTTTCATTACCCTATATCGTGAACACGTGAACACTTAGATTTAATATGTACATGTTCGCAGGTAGTAGTAATCCGAAATCGTGAACAGCATGGACAATTCTCAATAAAATAGTTATGGTAATAATTATCTATACCTATAATATATAGTATACCTAAAATTTATATATAATAATATTGAAAAGTATATAAATGTTATTGTGTATCTTATTTATTAGTTGAGATAGTTTTCTTTTGAGTTATTCATTGTTCACACTTTTCTTTGACAGTGCTTCATGAACAACTGAATATTGTTCACGTGTTCACGCTATACAGTAATGAAACAGGGTGAACATACCTGTGAACATTTATAATATACCTGTGTGAGTCCGATAAAGTGTTCACGTGTTCATGCTATGGTTACTGTGAATACCGTGAACATATGAACAGACTATTTCTTACCCCTGAAGAGAAATAGGGAAAGGTACGTAAGTACATAAGCTGTAATGCCAGCTGCAATACTTAGTATCGTACCACCCAGGAAGAAAGCGAGCCCTTCGTGCATAAAACGCTCCAGTGTAAAGTCGCGCCAATTAACGATCCATGTATTATTACCCAGTATCCATTTGCCGGTTATCAGGCTGGCCATCCATATAAAAGGTGTGAACGGAAAGATGCTGATATTGGCAGCTATAAGGAACAGTGTTTTATTGAGCCTGAACAGGATAGATAACGGTATGCCAATAGCCAGCTGGAAACCCCATACGGGCACTATACCCATAAACACGCCA
The DNA here is from genome assembly GCA_946480675.1 of uncultured Bacteroidota bacterium. Next base: position 1,178 of record CAMLKS010000243.1, on the reverse strand, counting down.
AACCCCACACTGCCTGCCTTAGTATGGTTACTCTCTTCAGGATGAACGAACAGGGCTTTCCATATTTTATGCCAACCCTCTCTTTTGCTGAGCAGCTTCAAAAAATCGCGGGGCTTTACATACAGCAGCGCTATCAACACCAATACAGTATTTAATATGCTAATGCGGGTAAAGTCTTTCATCGGGCGAAAGTGGCTGACCCTTTCTTCAGGCTTGGGATAATATACGCCCACCGGTATGCTGATGACAGGAATGCCGCTCCACGATGCACGTACAATAACCTCTATTTCAAATTCATACTTGGTGGTAAACCATGCTTTTTTTGCCAGCGCCTGCACGGGATATAACCTGTAGCCACTCTGTGTATCAGGAAGCGTTGTGCCCGTATTTACCCAAAACCAGAAATTGCTAAAGCGGTTGCCAAAGCTGCTTTTTAGCTGCACGTTCTCTTGCTGCAGGTTGCGGGCACCTATTATCAGCGCACCGGGTGCTTTCTCTATCTGCTGCAGAAATAATACCAGGTCGGTAGGGAAATGCTGGCCATCGCTATCGATGGTTATGGCATATTCGTACCCACGTTCTGCAGCGGCTTTTATACCTGTGCGCAGTGCAAAGCCCTTCCCGCGATTGGGCATATAATTCACTGCATGCACCTGCGGAAACTGTGCCAGTATCTCTGCCGTGTTATCGGTACTGCCATCGTTCACCACTATCACATCATCGGTATATTCCAATACACCTTTTATCACATCGGCCAGCGTACCCGCATTGTTGTAGGTAGGCATCAATACACAGGCTTTGTGTTGTTTAAAAAGCTGTTTGGTTTCGGAAGACATGCTATCGGAAGAAACGGGGCGTGAAATTACTACTTAGGTTCCAGATATTGCTATTTATCAGCCATGCGTTTCTTGCACAGTTTTATCTTGTGCTGTATGGCGTCGCGCTCGGTAGTAGTGGCTATTTCTTTGGTCAATGCCATATTATAATAAGCTATAGCAGCACTATCCCACCCTTTCTCCGCACTGTAATCGCCGGCTATACGATAGGCATCGTAATAATTAGGGTTACTATGCACAACAGCAGCAGTATCTACCGGCTGGTGCAGCATCAGTGCCATCTTATTCTTACGAAACTCCATAAAACCCTTGTAAGATGCCGAGTACAGGAAGCTATCGGGT
>CAMLKS010000242.1 GCA_946480675.1 uncultured Bacteroidota bacterium | reverse complement strand
TAGCCAGGTCAGCCAGTACTTTACGGTTCAGCTCGATGCCTTTAGCGGACAGTTTGCCCATAAATTGAGAATAGCTGATACCTTCTTCACGAACAGCTGCGTTGATACGGGCTATCCAAAGAGCGCGGTAATCGCGTTTTTTGATTTTACGGCCTACATATTTGTAACCAAGACCTTTTTCAAGTACGTTTTTGGCTACTGTATATACGTTTTTACGTTTGCCGTAGAAACCTTTGGCTTGTTTCAGTATCTTCTTCCTTCTCGCGCGTGATGCAACCGCATTTACCGAACGTGGCATATCTTAATTATTAATTCGTTTTTACTTAAAAATGTTTAATTAGCGCAGGCACAACATGCGTTTTACCAGATTCTCGTTCGCTGGGTGAACGAAAGCCGCCTGGCGCAGGTGGCGTTTGCGCGTTTTAGATTTTTTGGTCAGCAAGTGGCTCTTAAAAGCTTTATACCTGCGTATCTTTCCGGTACCTGTTACTTTAAAAGTCTTTTTAGCACGGGAGTGAGTCTTCACCTTTGGCATGATCTCAATTTTGGGATGGCAAAGGTAACACTTTTTTAAAATCAACCAAATATTAATTTAAGTTTTGTTGGCTGCGCTACCATTGCTGTGCAAATATCGTAAAAATACTGTTGTCTAGTTTTTTATAATCCTTCCTCCAAATTCGCGCAAATCACTATTTTTACGGCATATGCCACTATTACGATTCAGGGTTTTTTGGGAGGAAGATGACCTGGTGTACCGGGATATAGAGATACGCCCTACACAAACATTTTTGGAATTTCATAAAGCTATTATTTCCGCATACGAGTTCGACGGGAAGCACCCGGCATCGTTTTTTGAAAGCAACGAGCGCTGGTTAAGAGGCCGCGAGCTGAATTCGGAAGTGCTTGTAAATAAAAAGGATGCACCCGCATTGTCCATGATGCGCACACCAGTTTCTGCATTGGTGGCCACGCCCGACCAGAAATTTATATATGAATACGATCCCGTAAAGAAGTGGACATTCCTGATAGAGCTTATCGGTGTTTCGAAAGATGAAGACCCTAAGCGTACTTACCCTTTTGTATTGCGTAAAGAGGGCGTAGCGCCTGCACAATATGGTGTAAAAGGCGTAAACCTGGATAAACTGCTGGAAGTAGAAGAGAAATACGACCTTGGTGCCGATGAAATGGCAGAAGGTTTTGGCAGCGAAGGGGAAGAAGGAGGTGGCAACGAAGGTTTCGATACCGGCGGTGGCAGCAGCGATAGCTACGACGAATAACAGATAATTGGCGGCTTACAACAAAACGGTGTATATCATTTGCGGGCCCACAGCAGTGGGCAAAACCGCTATTGCCATCAGCCTGGCGCAATACCTGCATACCGCCATCATATCGGCCGATAGCCGACAGTGTTATAAGGAAATGACTATTGGTACGGCAAAGCCTGCTGCCGATGAATTGCAGGCCGTAAAGCACTATTTTATCAATTCCCATTCGGTAGTCAATAATCTTACAGCTGCCGATTATGAAACACTGGCATTAGGCTATCTCAATGAAATATTTGCTGCTGCAGATACAGCAGTAGTATGCGGTGGCACCGGCTTGTATATAAAAGCCCTGTGCGAAGGGCTGGACGAAATGCCCGCCGTCAACGATGCCGTAGCCGCTGAAGTGCAGCAGCAGTACGATGCACACGGCATAACATGGCTGCAGCAAACAGTACGTGAAGAAGACCCCGCTTTTTTTGCTGTGGGCGAAGTGCAAAACCCGGCACGCCTGTTACGAGCCCTCACCTTCAAGCGCTCTACGGGCGAAAGCATTACCAGTTTCAGGAAAGGGGAGGCTAAACGACGCGATTTTAATATAGTGAAAATAGGCCTGGAACTACCGCGCGAAGTATTGTACAACCGCATCAACCATCGCGTAGATATGATGATGGCAGCAGGCTTGCTGGACGAGGTGAAGGAACTATACCCGCTGCGCAAACTAAAAAACCTGCAAACCGTAGGTTATGCCGAACTGTTTGATTTTATAGACGGGCAATGCACCCTTGCCGAAGCAGTTGAAAAGATAAAACAGAATACCCGCAACTACGCTAAGCGCCAAATGACCTGGTTCAAAAAAGATAAAGAAGTAAGGTGGTTTCCTGCCAATGCTAAAGATATAATTACAGGTATACTTCGAAACTGACTACCGTGTGCCCCAACCCATCGAACGGATGCGCAGTAACGCATACAACTTCAGCACGTACAAGTAAATACCCATGGCAAAGCGGTACAGATTGTAGCTTATCACTTTTACAATAGAACGGTTGTTGCGCACCATTAGTGCTATCAGGTAAATGGCAGCAAGAACGTAGAAAAACCTCAATTGCAGCAGTGTTACTAGCAATACTACCTGCAGCGGCACTGAAAGGAAAAAAGATATCACATCTAAGGTAGAGAACAAACGTACCCAGCCCGATACGCCTTTCAGGAAAATGGCACGCATCTGGTAAATGATACCGGTTTTAAAAGTACGTTGCACTTTTCCTTTGTACTGGTCAAATTTAAATCTTTCATGCGTTACCGCTACGCCATATATAGTGTAGCTTTTGCCGTGCTGCAGCGCCATATTGGTAATGCTTTTGTCTTCGCCGGCCATCATAGGATTTCCTAAAAAACTGTCATTTTTATAAGCTTCCAATACGCTGGTAATGAAACTGTATTTAGCGAACATGAATGCGCCGTTACAGTTAACCGTTGCACCCATTCTGCTTTCAAACAGGCGTTTGTAGTAGTTTGAATGATAGCTTGTATTGATGTAGGTATTCAGAAAATCATCTTTAAAATCCTTCAGTGTAATGCGTACGCCAAATACATTACCATCGGCATGCAGGCGTATGAATTGCAGGCTGGTTTCTATAGCATGGTTGTCAAAGCAAATATCAGAATCGATACACAATACATAATCTGTAGGTTGCAATGCCGAAATACCAATTATCTGAGATCTGCGCAGCCCCAGGTTCGTTTCATTTCTTATGATGCGCACCTTATCTGCGTAGGCTTTTTCTATTTGCACGGGGCGCAGGCTGCAATCATCCACTATTATTATTTCTTTGGCCTGGCAGGTACTGTTAAAAATACTATCCAGCAGCGCTGTTATATTTTCTTCTTTTTCGTTGTACGAACAGATGACAATAGAAAAATCCGGCAGTGTTTTCGTTGTTATTAAAGTAGCGTGTTGCTGCTCGCGTAGCAGGTGTGTATTGTACAGGTAGCAAAACCTCAGTATCAGGAAAGGGGCAGAAAGCAGCAGAAAATGATTTTCAAAAATGCCGCAATAAAGTATTAATAATGATGAAGAAACAGTAATGGTAAAGTCTATATAAAACCTTTTATTTCTGTTTATATTGTCAATAAGACTGTTTATCATTTCTGCCTGCTGGAATGCAATATTATAAAAGAAAAGCTTTTCCGTGGCAGTAATATTATTGTGCTACACTTGTTGCTTATATACCGGCATTACTTCATCAATAGGGCCGTCCATTTTTACTAAGCCATTTTCCAGCAGTATCAGCCGCTCACAAAAAGAACGTATAATATCCTCGTGGTGGCTTACAATAATGAGGGTTTTACCCATTAATATTTGTTGCAGGTAGCGTATTACTTTTTCTTTAAAAAAGATGTCGCTGCCCGAAAATACTTCGTCCAATACGTAAATATCAGCCGGCAAGTGCAGCGCCACGCTGATGGCTAGCCGGGTGCGCATACCCGTCGAATAAAATTTGACAGGCGTATCTATGGTTTGTATTTCGCTGAATGCTATGATCTGTTCTACATGCTCAGCTACCATGCGTTTAGATTTGCCCAGTGCTGTGCCGTGCAGGTATATGTATTCCCGCCCGGTCAGGTCGCCCAATATGTCGCCTTGTGCAAATACTTGTATGATGTCGCCTTCTACCCTTAGCTTACCACCACTTGGTTCTGTTATCCCACTAAGTAGTTGCAGCAAGGTAGTCTTTCCCGCCTTATTGCGTCCCAGTACGCCTACATGTTCGCCCGGCTTTATAGTTATGCTGATATCCTTCAGTATAGTATCATATCCTGTTTCTATCCTTTCTCTTTTTAACAAAGCCACCACCTTGAAGAAAAGACTTCTCAGTACATATTTGCCTATGTACTTCTTCTCTTTCGATTTGAACCTCTTAGATACGTGTTCCAGTACTATCATGCAACATTATATGTAGTCGGCTATACGTTTTTCATACCGTGCAAATACTGCATAACCTAAAAAGAAAACGAACAGCGAAATGCTCATTCCTTTAGCCAGCAAGTACCACGGTGTCTGCTCATGAAACAATATGGAACGCGAAGCCTGTATCACAGATACCATAGGGTTCAGTGTATAAAGCCGTATCCACTTATCGGGCACCACACCTATTTTATATACGATAGGCAGGCTATACAGGCCCAGGGGGACTACAAATTTCAATAGGTGCCTGATATCCCGGTACACGATACAGGGAATGGTGAACAATAGACCCATACCCAC
>CAMLKS010000241.1 GCA_946480675.1 uncultured Bacteroidota bacterium | reverse complement strand
GAAAGCGAGTGAGGAAACACCTGCGAAAATTGAAAGCTACCGGCTGGATGTAGTGTTGGTGGGTGCTAATAAGAATGCTGCACCCGAAAGCAGCGATAAGCAGCCTTACTACGAAATGTATTACAAGGGGGGGCAAAATGGCTTTAAAGCTGAAAGCTACAACCGTGTAGTATATCGCAATGTGTACCCTAATATCGACTGGGTTTTATATTCAGGCGATAAGGGGGTAAAATATGATTTTGTGGTGCACCCCGGCGGTAAGGTATCAGATATAAAGCTTCGTTATGAAGGTGCTACAAGCCTTTCTTTAAAGGATGGTATGGTGATAGCAGGCACACCTATGGGCACCGTGTCGGAGCAGATGCCGTATAGCTATATCCTGGATGGAAACAAAGAAGTGGCCTCATCTTTTGTACTGAATGGGAATGAGCTGAGCTTTAACGTAGGCAGCTATGACGGAACACTAGTGATAGATCCGGTGCTGAACTGGAGCACCTATTATTGTAATCCTGCAGGGGGTGAAGGACGGACCAGCAGTGTAGACACGGCAGGATATGTATACCTGTGTGGTACTACTACAGAAGGTGGCAATGTAGCAACATTCTTAGCGCACCAGGACCAATATCACTCAAACGGAGATGCCTACATCGTACGCTTTGGAATAGATGGTGTGACAAGGGAGTGGGCCACTTATATAGGTGCAGAAGGGGTGGATGCGATTTTGACATCAGTAGTAGACAAGGATAATAACCTGATAGTAGCAGGCTATACCAGTAGCACTAGCGCCATAACCAATGGTGCGGGTATATACCAGAGCGGCAATGGCGGAGACCCCTTTAATGGCAATAGCCTGATAGATGGCTTTGTGAACAAATTTAATAAGGGTGGTAGCCGTATATGGGGTACTTATTACGGCGGACAAAAAATTGACATAATAAATACCATAGCGGTTGACTATGCTAATAACATATACATAGGTGGATATACGAACAGTAGCAATGGGGTCTCTATTGCGCTGAATGGTTACAGTACGGTTCCTAACGATGGTTTTTTTGCCAAGTTGGTTGGCAGCACTGGCGGACGCAGCTGGGGCAGCTATTTTCCTGGAGAAGTGCTGGGTATTGCAGTAGATAAGGATGAGTTTGGTATAGTTGGCAAAACGAGTAGCACTACCGGTGTTAGCAGCAATACTACATTTAATGGTGGGCCAACAGATGGGTTTGTAGCCAAGTTTAGCAGTGGTGGCGGCAGTAGCAGCCTTAAGTGGAGCAGGTATTTTGGAGGCGGAGATTATGATGCCGTTAATGCTATCGTATTTGATTCATTACGCAATGCATATGTAGCGGGTGTTACCCAAAGCGGTAATAATATTGCTACTACTAATAATGGTATGCTAAACGAATCGCATAGCGATGGCAGTTCGCCTGTATCCTATGATGCATTTATAGCCAGGCTGGAGTATGCTGATGGCCAAAAGAAGTGGGGCACTTATTATGGCGCCTCTTTAGCACACGATGTGTTTTATGGCCTTTATTTAGGCCCCGACCAAAAGATATATGCAGCAGGGCAAACAGGCAGCCAATCCAATATTGCCACTCCGGGTGCTTATCAATCGAGCTATTCAGGCCCGCCGCCACCGTCTCCTCCTCCCACACCGGCGATTTATCCTGACGGAGATGCATTTCTAACCAAATTCACGCCGGAAGGCAAACGCCTTTGGGGTACCTTTTTTGGTGGGGCTAAATTTGAACAACATGCCAAGGTAGCTTATGGTAAAGGCAAAGTATATCTCAGCGGTACCAGCGGCAGCAAAACAATAGCAGTAGGCGGTTACCAAACCGTACTGGCAGATACAGCAAATGGTATATGCGGTTACCTGGCCCAGTTCCAGGCAGATACATCGGTATATATCCGTTTCCCATACACCGATACATCGCTGTGCGAAGGGCAGTCATTCAATGTAAACTACCGCGTTACAAACGCTTTTTTACCGGGCAATGTATTTTCGGTACAGCTATCGGATCTGTCCGGCAGCTTTGCAACGCCCAAACCTCCACTGGGTACTATAGCTTCTATAGATGGAGGCGTTATATCATGCACGGTACCAACCGGCCTTGTTGAAGGCAAAGGCTATAAACTGCGCATTGTATCAACAATGCCGCGCGATACTTTTTACGCCTACGATATACCCATCCGTGTATCCAAATATTATAAACCGGATATAATCGGCACCAGCCCTTTATGTCTCAATTCAAACCTGGAATTGCGTGACCTGAGTGCTGCGCCGGCCAGCCAGGTAAATTATAAATGGACAGCCCCGAATGGTACCAATTACTATAGCAATCCTTGGATATTAGGGCAGGTAACCTCATCGGCCTTTGACGGGGATTATATACTGGAAATAGATAACTATGGCTGTAAAGCAACCGATACCGTAAATGTAGAGTTATTGCCCAGCCCGTCTAACCCAATAATAACAGGTGATACAACTATATGTACGGGTGAAACACTGAAACTGAACGCCATAGTATTTGATAGCGACCTGGAATATCAATGGCGTAATCAGTCGTCTACATTAATAGTGCGGGATACGCAACTGGTAGTACCCAATATGCAGCCATCTGATGAAGGGTATTACAGGCTGCTGGTAAGAAAAGCATTGGGCTGCGCAGCAGATGAAGTGGAAGTATATGTAAAAGTATACCCGCTACCACAGCCAAGCGCGGGCCATAATACACCTATTTGCGTGGGCGATACGATAAGGCTGACATCGAGTGATACAATGAGCAATGTAAGCTATAGCTGGGTAGGGCCGAATGGTTTCAGCAGCGGCTCAAAAGATACATCTTTTGTAAGCTACCTGATGGGACAAAGTGGTCCATATACGGTAACAACGGTAAGTCCCTATGGCTGTAAGCAAACAGCAGTAGCGCAGGTGCAACTGAAGCCTATGCCCGAACAGGTGGAAGCACAAAATAACGGCCCTGTATGCGATGGGGCCGACCTGAGGCTGATAACGAACAATGCGACAGCAGGAGCTTCCTACAGTTGGACAGGTCCGGGCGGTTTTACAAGTACGGAGATGAACCCTCCATTGGGTGCTGCTACACTGAACATGAGTGGAGAGTACCGCGTAATAGCCAACCTGGGAGGGTGTACGACAGAGGATACCACGATTGTAACGGTATACCCGACCCCGGATACGCCCCGCATTACCAGCAACAGTCCACTGCTGGTGGGCAAGATATTGCTGCTGAAGATACTGAACCCGCAACCGGGTGTTAACTATAGCTGGACAGGCCCTAATGGTTTTATATCCACCCAGCGCGACCCTGTGATAAACAGTGTTGTACCATCGATGGCGGGATTGTATACCGTAGTAGCAAGTATAGCCAACTGTAGCAATTATGATACGGCAACCATCGTATTGATAGACCCGGGGAAAGAAGCAGAAAAGGCAGTACTGATATTGCCAAACCCCAACAATGGTATATTCAAACTGCAAGGCATAACAGCTACAAATGCAGACATACCGATACTGATATATGCATCAGATGGTAAGCTTATTATGAAAGATGTGGCTTATCCTAAGAACAACAAGGTGGACCATACAGTAGATATCAGCAACCGCGTATCGAATGGTGTGTACAGGGTGAAGATAAGAGTGGATGGTAAGGAACAAGTTGTTTCGATAAGTATAAAACAATAGTAAAATAGTTATGAAGTAATGCCCCTAAGTACAATATGCTTAGGGGCATTTTTTGCGTACGCTTTTGCAGTATTCAGAACGTTAATAGTTTCTGAACAGTGAGCCAGTTGCGAGCAGTAGCGGGCTTTTTTAATTTGTTCTCAATGAAATTTGCAGAGAATACAGACTTGCCTTTGTCTTTATGAGTTACGCTATAAACTTCACTGCCTGCTACACGGAATATATCCACCTCGCTGTTGTAAGACAATAACAATTCTGTTTGCGCTGCTGCGGGTGGTGTATGCAGGAAGGTAACATAAGGCTGGTTAGTGGCAGGTATTTCACTTGGCTTGAAGGGATTATTCTTTATTGCCAGCTCTATTTCTTTTATTGTTCTTATAAATGTTGTCACCTCAAAGCCATACACATCATACAACTGTTGCTCTATTTTTTGTTGTAATACTATCGCGTCAGTCGCTTTTGTTTCAAAGATGATGTTGCCGCTTTGTATATATGTCTGCACGCTTTTAAATTGCATAGCATAGAAGACATCTTTCAAGTGTTCCATTTTTATAAGCCTGTGCCCGCCAACGTTTATGACTCTTAATAGTGCAATATATTTCTCAATAGCAATGTGCAAGTTAATTGCTTGTGTATAAACAGCTTTGTGATGGTGTTAACAATACCCCTATAAACGTAAACTATTTATCCTGTTTTTTAACGTCACATCATTGTCAAGATATAGGTACCTACATATTTTGTATTGCATATTTACCGACATTCGTCGCGAACAAACAAAGCGGCTGTTCATCAGCTATCTCAGATTAAATTATAGATATGAAGCGATTGTCCATTCTGTTGTTGGGTGTAACA
>CAMLKS010000240.1 GCA_946480675.1 uncultured Bacteroidota bacterium | reverse complement strand
AATACAAACATTAATTATATTTGATAATAATTATATTTTCAATTAATCATAAAATACAATTTACATGAACCGTAATCTCGTTTTAGTTATCCTTTCGCTGAGTCTTGCATTCTACAGTTGTGGCGGGAATTCTGAACCAACTTCTGTGCGTGATGAAACGCCAGACCCAGGCAAGAATGAATATGTAGACCCCAATGCCAATCCTGATGGAATAGGAAAATTCAAGAATGTAGAACTGACACATCCGCTTGATGATAAAATGGTAGCAGCGGGCGAAAGTGTTTATGATTTGAAATGCGGGTCTTGTCATAAACTGACAGATGAAAAACTTGTAGGGCCGGGATGGAAGGGTGTAACAGACAGGAGGACGCCAGAATGGATCATGAATTTCGTTACAAACGTTGACGAAATGCTGGATAAAGACGCTGAGGCTAAAGCTATGCTGGAGGTTTGTATGGTTAGAATGCCTAATCAAAACCTGAAAGACGATGAAGCAAGGCAAATACTGGAGTTTATGCGTAAAAATGATGGCAAAAATTAAATAGAACATCTTCAATCGCTCAAATAATCAATATGAAAAAGCTAATAATTATATTAAGCGCTATTGGTGCTGCCTATAGTTTGCAAGGTTGCAAAATGAAAAGCACCGGCGCGGTAGTAGAAGGCGATGCCGCTTCTAAAGTATATGTTGCCCCGGGAAAATATGATGAGTTTTACAATTTCGTCTCCGGTGGTTTCAGTGGGCAGGTTTCTGTTTACGGCCTTCCATCCGGACGCCTGTTAAAAGTAATACCTGTATTTTCTGTAAACCCCGAAAATGGCTATGGTTTTAGCGAAGAAAGCAAGCCTATGCTAACCACCACATCCGGGTTCGTACCATGGGATGATGAACACCACCTTGCTTTGTCGCAAACAAACGGGGAACAAGACGGCAGATGGCTATTTGCCAATGCAAATAACACCCCCCGTGTAGCCCGTATTGACTTAACCACATTCAAGACAGTAGAAATACTTGAAATTCCCAACAGCGGGGGCAACCACTCTTCTCCTTTCATTACTGAAAATACGGAGTATGTTATAGCCGGTACGCGCTTTGCAGTGCCTCTTGGGGACAAAGACGTAGCCATCAATAGTTATAAAGAGAATTTCAAAAGCACGGCTTCTTTTATCAATGTAGACAAAACTACAGGTAAGATGAATATTGCCTTCCAGATAGCGCTGCCGGGTATGGACCTGGACCTGAGCCGTGCGGGCAAAGGACCATCACATGGATGGTTTTTCTTTTCAACCTACAATACGGAACAAGCTAATACACTGCTGGAGGTGAATGCATCACAAAAGGACAAAGACTTTATAGTAGCTGTGAACTGGAAGAAAGCAGAAGAATATGTAAAAGCGGGTAAGGGCACTAAAATGAAAGCGCGTCATACGCACAATACATGGAATGATGAAACACATTCGGCGTCATCTACTATGAATGAAGAAGTATTAGTGCTTGACCCCAATGAACTGAAAGATATGGTGTATATGATACCATGTCCTAAATCGCCACACGGATGCGATGTTGACCCCAGCGGTGAATACATTGTTGGTAGTGGTAAACTAGCAGCGCTGATACCTGTTTTTTCATTCCAGAAATTTACAAAAGCTATAGCTGATAAAAATTTCGAGGGTGATTATCACGGTATCCCTGTTGTTAAATATGAAGCTGCTCTTCATGGTGAAGTACAAAAACCCGGCCTTGGACCTTTGCATACAGAATTTGATGGCAAAGGAAATGCATATACTTCATTCTTCCTTTCTTCAGAAATCGTAAAATGGAGCATTAAAGATGTAAAAGTACTGGACCGTGTGCCTACCTATTATTCTATTGGCCACTTATGTGTGCCCGGTGGAGATACAAAAAAACCATGGGGTAAATACGTGATTGCATATAACAAAATCACTAAAGACCGCTACCTGCCTACCGGCCCTGAGCTGGCTCAGTCTGCACAGTTGTATGACATTTCAGGAGATAAGATGCAACTGATACTGGATTATCCGACAATTGGTGAGCCCCACTACGCCCAGGCAATTCCGGCAAGCGTAATAAAAGACAGGGCCGCGAAAATATATGACATCAATAAGAACCATCACCAATATGTAACATTAGGTGAGAAGAATGCTAAAGTAGTACGTAGTGGCAATCGCGTAGATATCTATATGACAGCCATACGCTCACACCTTACACCGGATAATATTGAAGGAGTGAATGTAGGTGACGAAGTATATTTCCATGTTACCAACCTGGAACAAGACTGGGATGTGCCGCACGGATTTGCGATAAAACACGCCAACAATGCTGAACTGCTCATCATGCCCGGTGAAACAGTGACTTTGAAATTTGTGCCGGACAGAACAGGCATATATCCTTTTTATTGCACAGACTTCTGCTCAGCCTTACACCAGGAAATGCAGGGTTACCTGAGGGTATCAGCTAAAGGCAGCAATACCCCATTAAAATATAGCACCGGAGAAACGACTCCTGCTGTAGCAACTAAATAATTACCCAAATGGCAGTACTACCTATCAGGGTGTGTACTGCCATTTTCATTTTTTTTGATTTATGAAAAAGTTGACGACGTTAGGAAGAACAAGCATCATTATAGTTATTCTATTCGTAGGAACGCTATTTTTTTTCCCAATGTGGAGAATAGACCTGGCAGCACCGCAATATCCGGGTGGGCTGACGATGACGATATGGATAAATGATGTAAAAGGTGATGTTGATGTGATTAACGGCTTAAATCATTACATTGGCATGCAAACCATTCACAAAGAAGATTTCAAAGAGTTTATTTACTTACCTATAGCTATGATGAGCTTTATGGGTTTAGGAGTCCTCTTAATCTTTTGGAATAGGAAAACAGGCTACTATATATGGACAGCTATCTTTGCCGCTATTGGCTTGCTTTCATTCTATGATTTTTATAAGTGGGAATATGACTATGGCCACAATCTCGACCCCAACGCACCTATCCAGGTGCCGGGAATGGCTTACCAGCCCCCTCTTATAGGGTATAAAAAAATGCTGAATTTCGAAGTGCTTTCACAACCGCATATTGCCGGATGGTTTTTTATTGCTACCGGCGTGATATTAGTAACGATAAGTTTTTACGAATGGAAGAAATCCAAAATAAGTTTAGGAAAATAATTAACCTGCTGTCATATTGCAGCTTGCTTTTATTCGTGTCTTGCCAATCATCTCCGGAAAAGATAGATTATGGCAAAGAAGCCTGTGCAAGTTGTAAAATGACTATTGTAGATGCCAGGTTTGCAGCTGAAATGATAACTGCAAAAGGAAGAATCTATAAGTTTGATGATATCATATGCATGAAACAGTATGCAACAGCCAACACTGATGCTGCAAAGGATGCCCAATTCTGGGTTGCCGGCTATATTGCTGCTGATGGCGCATTCATCGATGCTACCAAAAGTGTCTTTCTTAGAAGCAATGCCTTTGCCAGCCCTATGAATGGCAACTACGCAGCATTTGATAATGAAGCATCGGCTCAACACTTGAAAGATAGCCTGAACCTTGAATACCTTCAGTGGAGTAGTTTATGATAAGAGTACCGGTTTTGATATTAACGATGTGCTTGCTGGCATATGTTCACGCCGCAGCACGTACAATACAAATTTCTCCCCGCCAGGTAAAGGCTATACAGGGAGCCATCAACCATGCACATGCCGGCGACACATTGGTAATAGAGAAAGGTATTTATAATGAATCTGACATTCTTGTAAATAAGAAGCTTACTATTATTGGCAACAACTATCCCATAATAGATGGGGGAGAAAAAAAACAATTAATAGTAGTGGTGCATGATTCCGTCTATATATCAGGGCTTCAGTTGCAAAATACAGGGCGTTCGAGTATGACAGATATGGCAGCCATAAGGCTTCAGAATGTTTCTGGCGCAGTAGTAAATAACAATAGGCTTTTGAACAACACTTATGGCATATACCTTCAAAATAGCCACTACTGTACTATTAGCAATAACAAAATAAGTGCCAGCGCTAAAGACGAGCTAAACAGTGGTAATGGTATACATGCATGGAAGAGCACCCACCTTATGATCCACAACAACAATGTTTCAGGCCATAGGGATGGTATTTATTTCGAGTTTGTAACAGAATCACGTATTATTAAGAATGTTTCAACAAAAAATATACGGTACGGCTTGCATTTCATGTTTTCTCACAGGGATGTGTATGCCAATAACCTTTTTGTTGATAATGGCTCTGGTGTGGCCGTGATGTATTCAAAGTTTGTAGAAATGTATAATAATACGTTTCGCCACAACTGGGACGATGCGGCCTATGCCATACTGCTTAAAGAAATTACGGACAGCAAAATAAAGCAGAACCTGTTTATAAAAAATACTGTTGGCATTTACATGGAAGGCAGCAGCCGTATTGAGATCGGTAAAAATATTTTTAGATCGAATGGCTGGGCGTTGAAAGTGCAGGCAAGCTGCGATGATAATAATTTTTTTCAGAACAATTTTTTCGCCAACTCTTTTGATGTGGCCACCAATGGAACGATG
>CAMLKS010000239.1 GCA_946480675.1 uncultured Bacteroidota bacterium | reverse complement strand
ATTGCTGAAGATATGGAGCAAGCAAAACAGGCGGGATTTTTATTAATATAGTAGCAGAGAAAGATTATGAATACGGCGCATAAAAGATCACCATTATCATCTATACCGGGCTATAGCAAAAATGCAGTATTACAGCTTATCATAGCATCGGGTGTTGGTTTTATATCCTATCACCTCATCAGGGTTATTAGTGTATTGGGAGGTGCGGAAATGTCTTTCTTCGGTGAACATTTTACGCCCAACCTGGCCTTACCCCCATGGCAGGCATTCGGCAGCAAGGTGTGGACACTGGCTACCTATGGCTGGACGCACAATGGCTTTTGGGAGCTGTTCAGCAATATGATATGGCTGTATGCTTTCGGTGTTATTGTGCAGACATTAGTAGGCTATAAGCAGGTGATACCACTTTTTGTATATGCACTGATAATGGGTGGCCTGTTTTACGAACTGAGCCAACTGATACCCGGCGAAACATTTATGGCCCGCGGCTATGTAATAGGAGCACAGGCAGGCATTGTGGCACTGGCCGTAGCAGCGCTAACGCTGGCTCCTAATTACAGGTTTCACCTGACACCTACATTCAGTATACCTATAGCAGTGATAGCTATTATATTCTTTGCATTAATGGTCATGAACTCAGACCTGCATGGCACATCTTTGTTTCTGCTGCTGGGTGGTGCGGTTACGGGCTTTGCTTATGTAAAGCTATTGCAGAGCGGCTTTAAGCCGGGCTCTTGGCCCTATGCTATTTTTGCAAGGCTCGACCGTATGGCTTCGCCAGATGAAAAGCAACTGCGCGAGAAGAATAGCAGGAAGCGTAACAGTGTGCTGAATAAAATGCAAGACCGCGGTTTTACGCAAAACAGAATAGACGAGATACTGGAAAAGATACATCAGAAAGGCTATAATGCTTTGACAAATGAAGAGAAAGAGATACTGATGAAAGCGAGTAAGGACAACGAATCATAAACACATCATACTTGAAAAGTGAAGGCCCCCATATATTGCGCAGGATATTTCGTTACACCTTCCTGTTGCTGAACCTTGCCGCCATAGCATGGCTGGCATTGTGTGCCTTCGCCGCAGTTACAAGTCCCTTGGAGGTTAAATACATTGCATTATTCAGCCTTACTACACCTTTTGCTATACTGGCTAATGTTTTCTTTGTATGCTTCTGGTTGTTTTCTAGTAAGAAGCTACGTTCCCTGCTTTCTCTGATAGCATTAGCGGTTTGTTATAAATTGGTGCTTACCATCTTTGGCTTCCATTTCTTTGCAAAGCAGGATATGGTACCCGCGGCCGACCGTATAAAGCTGATGAGCTGGAATGCGCACGGTATGGGTATCTTTAACAAGACAAAGGATAAAGCTTTTGACGCGGCATTGCTCGATTTTATACAGCAAACAGATGCCGACATCCTATGCCTGCCGGAATATTCCACACCAAAGACAAATGTGATGAAGCCATTTGCCGAAAAAATTATTCGGAATAATGGCTATGAAGATTATAGGTTTAAAGAAGATAACACATTAGGGACTAAGACATTTTTAGGTACTGCTGTATTTACTAAGTACCCTATCCGGAAATACGTGATACATAAGTTGAGCTACTATACCCGCCTGCTACAGGCCGATGTGGAACTACCGGGCGGCCAGATGGTACGCTTTTTCTTTGTACACCTTACCACTTTTGGATTGAGCGATGATGACAAAGCTTTCATTGAAGAAGTAAAGAAGAATAATAAATCGCTGAACGATGGGCAAAATACTTCCCGTTCATTTCTTACCAAGTTTAACAATGCCTACCGCAAGCGCGCCATGGAAGCCGACATGGCCGCAGAAGTAATAGCAGAAAGCCCATACCCTGTGGTAATATGCGGCGATTTTAACGATTTGCCCGGTTCATATACCTACACCAAATTTAGAGGCAAACTGAAGGATGCTTTTACCGAAATGGGTAGCGGACTGGGCCGTACCTACAACCAGATATTGCCTACCATACGTATAGACCATGTGTTTTACGACCCCACGGTGCTGAAACCGGTAGGCTTTGAGTGTAACTACACTACGCTTTCCGACCACAACCCGGTTATTGTAAATTTTGAAATAATAACAAAGGCTGCCCGCTAAAGCCTTATTTTTGCGCTTTATTTTACTATATGTCAAACCTCCATATATACAATTCTTATACGCGTCAGAAAGAGAAGTTTGAACCCTCTGTACCCGGCCATGTGGGCCTGTATGTGTGTGGCCCTACGGTATCCGGCGAGTCGCATCTTGGCCATGCGCGCCCTTATATCACTTTCGACCTTGTAAACAGGTACCTGCAACATTTGGGTTACAGGGTACGTTATGTAAGGAATATCACTGATGCGGGCCACTTTGAAGAAGAGGGCAGGGAAGCAGAAGATAAAGTAGCTACCAAAGCGCAACTGGAAAAAATGGAACCGATGGAACTGGTGCATAAATATACCAGCCTGTTTCATTGGGGCATGCGCCTTTTCAATAATATAGAGCCAAGCATAGAACCAACAGCAACAGGCCACATTATAGAGCAAATAAACATGATACAGACCATCATGAAAAAGGGCTATGCCTATGAAGTGAATGGTTCTGTATATTTTGATGTAAAGAAATACGCCGAAAACTATCCATACGGAAAACTTTCAGGCCGTGTGCTGGAAGACCAGTTGGAAACAACCCGTGAACTGGATGGACAGGATGAAAAACGCAATAAGGCAGATTTTGCCCTATGGAAAAAAGCACCGCCGGAGCACATCATGCGCTGGACAAGCCCATGGGGTGAAGGCTTCCCCGGCTGGCACATAGAATGCTCTGCCATGAGCAGTAAATACCTGGGTGAAGTATTTGATATACATGGTGGTGGTATGGACCTGCAATTTCCGCACCACGAAAGTGAAATAGCACAATCGACCATTGCACATGACCATGCGCCGGTGCGTTATTGGATGCACAATAACATGATCACCATCAATGGCAAAAAAATGGGTAAGAGCTATAATAATGTTATAAAGCTTACCGAGCTGTTTAGTGGTAATCACCCGATATTGGAACAACCGTATCACCCGATGGTGGTTCGCTTCTATATATTGCAAACACACTACCGCAGCACCCTCGATTTTTCCAACGAAGCACTGCAGGCATCAGAACGTGCCTTCCGCAGGTTGTGGGAAGCATATGAAGTGCTGAAGAAATTAACGCATCCCGGAAATGAAGTAGCTGAAGATGCGAAGCTGGATGCACAGGTAATAACATGGTGCAAAGAGTGTGGCGAATTTATGGACGATGACCTGAATACAGCGAAAGTAATAGCCAATCTGTTTGAGCTGACACCGGTTATCAATAGCATAAAAGGCGGGCAAGTGAAAGCTAATGCTTTATCGGTAAGTACACATACGCTGCTGCTGAATACTTTTAAAACCTACCTGGAAGATATACTGGGTATGCAACCATTGCAGGCACAACAAAGTAATAAGCTGGACCAGGTGCTATCGCTGCTGATAGAAATAAGAAAAGATGCACGTACGCGCAAAGACTTTGCCACGTCAGACCAGATAAGGAACAAGCTGCTGGAATCAGGTATAGTGCTGAAAGATGAAAAAGATGGCAGTGTCTCTTATACCATTGAATAAACGAAGATGAAGAAAGCAGGTAAGCTGTTTAAATACATAAGTGATTTTAAGGGGCAGGTAGGCCTGTTTTGCATTACGACACTGCTATCAGTGCTGTTCGGATTATTCTCATTTTCTATGCTGGCACCTGTATTGCAGGTATTATTTGGTGCGGGTACATCCGGAAACAGTGATGCAGCTAAGCCGGTAACGAATAAATGGGACATTGTAGGCCATGCTACCCAATGGATAAATAATTTTGTAAGAGAGCATGATAAACTAACATCCCTTACTTATATAGTAATAGTAGTAGCGCTGTTTACCATCCTGAAAAATCTGTTCGTTTACCTTTCGCTGAACATTCTTAACCCGATACGATATGCTGTACTGAGAAAGCTGCGCGATGATATGTTCACAAAGATATTATCGCTACCCATCGGCTTTTTTACAGAAGAACGTAAGGCTGACCTGATATCGAGAATGACCAACGACATCAATGAAATAGAGGTGTCCATCATGAATGTACTGGAATCGTTCATCCGCGAGCCTTTGACCATTCTGTTTGTTTTAGGCTCAATGGTAATCATTAGTCCGCAACTAACGGTATTCCTGGTGTTGTTCTTACCTATCGCTGGCATCGTGATAGGCCGTGTAGGTAAGTCATTGAAAAAGCCATCCAACCTAGCGCAGGAGTATCTTGGGTCGATACTCGGCATTATAGATGAAACTATAGCCGGTATGCGTGTAGTAAAAGCATTCAATGCAGAGCGCCACCAGCAACTGAAATTCAGGGAAACCAATAATATTTTATTCAGAACACGCAACCAGATATCACGCAGGAAAGAACTGGGGTCGCCTATGTCTGAAACGATGGGCGTGGTGGTAGTATGTATGATATTGTGGTATGGTGGTAAATTGATATTCTCCGGCCAGTCTACATTAACAGGCCCATTCTTCCTTACATACATCGCACTGTTCTACATGGTAATAAATCCATTGAAA
>CAMLKS010000238.1 GCA_946480675.1 uncultured Bacteroidota bacterium | reverse complement strand
GGCATAGAGCGTGGCAACCGCATTGTATATAGTGGCCTCGACAGGCTGCAGGAAGGTGCCGAAGTGAAGCCGCTACCTGCCGGTAAATAGTCAACCATTCATATCACCCACACTTAAAAGAAGAATCAATGTTTAGAAAATTTATAGAAAGGCCGGTATTAGCCACAGTAATATCCATACTGCTGGTTATCATGGGTGTGTTGGGATTATCAAACCTCCCTTTACAACAGTTCCCTGATATAGCCCCCCCGGTAGTACAGGTTATGGCTGTATATCCGGGTGCGAATGCAGAAACAGTACTTCGCTCCGTAGCGCCATCGCTGGAAGAGGCAATCAATGGTGTAGAGAACATGACGTATATGAACTCTACTGCCAGTAATGATGGTACGCTTACCATCAATGTTTATTTCCGCCTGGGTACCGACCCCGACCAGGCCGCCATCAACGTGCAGAACCGCGTAGCACAAGCTACCAACCAATTGCCGGCAGAGGTAGTACAGGCGGGCGTCGTGACAGCCAAGCAACAGAACAGTTTCATCATGGCTATCAACCTGTATAGCGAAGATGAAAAAAGCTACGACCAAACGTTTATTTCCAACTATGCCAGCATCAATATTGTGCCGGAAATAAAACGTATCCCGGGCGTTGGCCAGGCATTTGTATTTGGTGATAAGAATTATTCTATGCGTGTATGGCTGAATCCTGCACAACTGGCTGCCTACAATATAACACCACAGGAAGTAATGGCGGCGATACAAGACCAGAATATGGAAGCCGCACCCGGTAGGTTTGGACAGAGCAGTAAAGAAGCATTTGAATATATCATTAAATATAAAGGCAAGCTAACAAAACCTGAAGAGTATGGCAATGTCGTGATTCGTTCAAATGAAGACGGCTCTGTATTACGACTGAAAGATGTGGCACGTGTGGAACTTGGTTCTTATACTTATGGTAGTGCCAACCTGGTAAATGGCAAGCAAGGTATTACCATTGGCGTACTGCAAACAGCAGGTTCCAATGCCAACGAGATACAAATAGCTATCAATAAACTGATGGAAAAAGCATCTCGCGATTTTCCCAAAGACGTAAAACACCTGATGTTGTATAGTACTAAGAAAGATCTAGACCAGTCTATCAGCCAGGTAAAGCATACTTTAATAGAAGCATTTGTGCTGGTATTTATCGTAGTGTTCATCTTCCTGCAAGATCTCCGTTCTACCATAATACCTGCAATAGCCGTACCTGTGGCTATTGTCGGCACATTCTTTTTCATGCAGTTGTTCGGTTTCTCTATAAACCTGCTCACCTTGTTTGCATTGGTCCTCGCCATAGGTATAGTGGTAGATGATGCGATTGTAGTGGTAGAGGCCGTGCATGCAAAAATGGAACATAAGCACCTGCCACCTCGCGCAGCAACCATTTCGGCCATGAGCGAAATAACAGGTGCTATTATTTCCATTACGCTGGTAATGTCGGCGGTATTCCTGCCGGTTGGTTTTATGAAAGGCTCTACGGGATTATTCTATCGCCAGTTTGCCTTTACAATGGCCATAGCCATCGTAATATCTGCCATCAATGCCCTTACGCTCAGCCCGGCATTGTGTGCTTTGTTTTTGAAAGACACACACAGCGATAAAACAAAACTTACAACCAAAGGCTTTAAAGACCGCTTCTTTACTGCTTTCAATACCAGCTTCAATACCATGACAGGCAAGTACACCAATAGCCTGAAATTCCTGGTGCGCTACAAATGGGTAAGCCTCGGCGGGTTAGCGCTTGTTACATTGCTTACAGTATGGATGGTTCGCAAAACACCTACGGGCTTTATACCCAGTGAAGACCAGAGCTTTGCGGTTCTAGCCTTATCAATGCCACCCGGTGCATCCTTAGAGCGCACTACGCAAGTATTGCACAAGGCAGATGAATTATTGAAACCAATGGAATCTGTTGAAGCGGTGAATATCATATCGGGTTTCAACATTATGACCAATTCTACCAGCCCATCTTCAGCCACAGGTTTCGTGCTGTTCAAGCCTACCAAACAACGTGGTAAGATAAAGGACATCAATGGCATCATGAATGAAATGCGCGCCAAACTTGCTACGATAGATGGCGGTAATTTCTTTGTCTTTACATTCCCCACCGTTCCTGGCTTCAGTAATATAGATGGCTTGGAAATGGTACTGCAAGACCGCACAGGCGGTAGTCTCGATAAGTTTAGCGGTATAGCATACAACTTCATTGGCGAATTGATGAAGCGGAAAGAAATAGCTGTAGCCTTTACATCCTTCCAATCAAACTATCCGCAGTTGGAAATGGAAGTGGATGACATTAAGGCTAAACAACTGGGCGTAAGCGTACGCGATGTGTTGCAAACCATGCAGGCCTACTTCGGTAGCGTGCAGGTGTCAGACTTCAATCGTTTTGGTAAATACTACCGCGTAATGGTGCAGGCCGATGTATCATCGCGCGCCGAGCCTTCGGCTATAGCCGGTGTGTTTGTTAAGAACAGGAATGGTGAAATGATACCCATCAACACATTGGTAAAACTGAAACGCGTCTTTGGCCCGGAAACAGTATCGCGCTACAATCTTTTCGGCTCTATAGGCATCAATGCCATGCCTAAACCGGGTTACAGTTCGGGCGATGCTATCAGGGCGGTCGAGGAAGTAGCTAAAACAGCATTGCCTTCCGGCTATACCTATGAGTTCTCCGGCCTTACGCGGGAAGAGATCACATCAGGCTCTCAATCGATTATCATATTTGCATTGTGCCTGCTGTTTGTTTACTTCCTGCTGGCAGCCCAGTACGAAAGCTATATTCTGCCATTGTCTGTAATCCTGTCTATTCCTACCGGTGTATTCGGCGTGTTTGCTGCTATTGGCATCGCAGGCATTGAAAACAATATCTACGTACAGGTAGCCCTTGTAATGCTCATAGGCTTGCTGGCGAAGAATGCCATCCTGATAGTAGAGTATGCCGTACAAAGAAGACGCGCAGGTAAAACCTTACTTGCAGCAGCGCTCGAAGCAGCCAAGCTCAGGCTACGCCCTATCATCATGACTTCTCTGGCCTTTATAGTAGGTATGATACCTATGATGAGTGCCACCGGGCCATCTGCTTTAGGCAACCATTCTATCAGCATTGCCGCAGCAGGCGGTATGATAAGCGGCGTAGTACTGGGCCTGTTCATCATCCCTGTATTGTTTGTCGTATTCCAATACTTGCATGAGAAGGTAAGTAAGAAACCACAGGTTTGGCATTTCGATGATGACAACAATGACAATCATAAAGAACTGAAAAGCTCATTAGCATTAGATACACAGACTGTATAATAACATAAGACTTCATGAAAAAGACATATAACATCTTATGGCTGCTCATAGCTTTATTAGCATCAGCATGCCATATATCGAAAGACGTTAAAACACCCAATGATAACATACCATCTGCATATCGCAATAGCGCCACTGCAGATACCCAAACTATAGCCAACATTCATTGGCAGGATTTCTTCCCCGATGAAACATTGCGTCAGTTAATAGACACAGCACTTGTAAGGAATTTTGACATACAGTTAGCTGTCAAAAACCTGGAGATAGCACACCAGTCTCTAAAGCAGGCACGCATGTCTTTAGTACCCGCAGTTGGCTTGAACGTAGCTGCTTCCAGTACTGTTCCATCAAAGAACAGCCTGAACGGTTCACTTACCAGCCAGTTTCTGGGCACGGAACATATCGAAGACTTCAGTGCCAACATCGGTATATCGTGGGAAGCTGATATATGGGGTAAGGTGCGCAACCGTAAGCGTTCTGCACTGGCAGCATACTTGCAAACAGCCGAAGCCAGAAAAGCCGTGCAAACGGGCATCATTACTATGGTAGCACAGTCATATTATAACTTGCTGATGCTGGATGAGCAATTAAAAGTTGCACAAAGGAATGTACGCCTTACAGATAGTACGGTACGCATATTACAACTACAACAGGAAGCCGGGCAAGTGACTGCGTTGGCTACACAGCAGGCTATGGCACAGCAACTGGTAGCAGCACAGCTTATCCCACAGTTGGAGCAGGACATAGAGCTGGTAGAGAATAACCTGAGCGTCCTTACCGGCAGCGTACCGCAACGCGTAGAACGAAATGCGGAGCTCGATGACCTGGAAATACCGGCTTCATTACCTGCAGGTATTCCTGCACAGATGGTGAGCAATCGCCCGGATGTAAAGAGCAGGGAACTGGCACTGACAGTTGCTAATGCCAGAGTGGGTCTTGCAAAGGCAGACTTCTACCCTGCGCTGAATATCACAGCTACAGGTGGCGTCAATTCATTCAAAGCAAGTAACTGGTTCAACCTGCCAGCATCTTTGTTTGGTGTAGTAACGGGTGCCATAGCACAGCCATTACTGCAACGCAGGGCTATACGCACCAACTACAATATCGCTAAAATAGAAAGAGAAAAAACGGTCATTGAGTTCAAGCAATCTGTATTGCAGGCAGTGAGCGAGGTATCGGGCGCAATGGTAAAGATTGAAAAGCTGAACGAACAATACCGTGCTGCCAGCAACCGTGCAGAGGTGCTTCAGCAAGCCACAAAAAATGCCCAGTTGTTATTCCAGAGCGGTATGGCCAATTACCTGGAAGTAATA
>CAMLKS010000237.1 GCA_946480675.1 uncultured Bacteroidota bacterium | reverse complement strand
AGTGCGTTGTATCCCACTCTCGACAAACTATCATCTGAAACACGCAGGAATACATCCGGCAACAGGTCCATTCGTTTTTTAAACTTTACGGGCCATAGCAGGCTACGTATATGCAGTTCTATATCCTGCCATAGCTTTAGCTCTTCATGCCACATGCCTATCTCTACAAACTTTGATTTTTTCCAAAGCGTTCCTGTACCCTGGCAAATAGCATCGCCTTTCAATATTCTTACCAGGTCATCTTCCCCTGTCTCTATATTCCAAAGCAGGTTCAGGTCATCCAGTTTTTTACTGAAGAGCATCATAGGAAAGATGATAAAATCACATTCCACATCTTTCTCCATGGCATTCACCCTTTGCTGCAGGCAATAAGGTGCCAGCACATCATCGGTATCTAAAAATATCAGGTAGTCGCCTGTAGCATTTTCAATGGCAATATTCCTGCAGGCACAGGCCCCCTTGGGGTCACGATGTCGCTGCAATACTTTTACTCGACTATCCTGCTGTGCATATGCTCGCAATACTTCCATGCTTTCATCTGTGCTGCCATCATCTACTATCATCCACTCCCAATGCGGGTAGGTTTGATTGAAGATAGACGCAGCCGTTTCATGCACTATATGGGCACGATTGAAGCTGGGCGTAATGATAGATACTACTTTATTGTTCATGAGGCTTTACGGGCGCCTGTTACAGATTTAAACATTTCCCATAGCGGGCGTAGTGGCTTTAATATCGGGTAATAATGAAACATCGACCCTTCCGTATCAAAGTCCCAATGACTCCTGGCGGGCTGCTTCATTATAGCATCAAATTCTTCCGCCGTGAGGCCTAATTTTTTAAGCACAAACTCCTTGTCTACTTTTAATAGTTCAGCATCGTAAGGCGGCGTTTTCATTTCTTCCAATGCCTGCTCTTTCGTCATTTGCCCTGAACATATAAGACTTGATAAGTGGGCCTTTCGTTTATCTACGCCAAATTTCACCGGCAAGATATAGCCCTGGTAAAAACGTGTCCAGATGCTTTCATAGTGCTTACCACCGTAATCTCTCCAATCAAGCTCCTTTTGTAAAAGTTTTTTGATGTCGTCTTTTACATATGGCAACCAGTTGAGATAGTTCACAAATTCCACGCCCGATTCTTTGATGAAACGTTTCATCTTTTTATCGAGGAACGGAAACGTAACCAGCTTTTTTTGTCCAAAGGCTTTATGTATCGCCTTTATATTGATGTAGTCTTTTTTATTGTAGGTCCAGTGATAGGGTAGTATACCTTCAGTAACTACATTATGACCACCCAGCACATACTTAATATCATTATCGCGTGCTATTTTAAACATGGTACCATATAGAGCATGATCGGTCAGCACTTCAATATCTATAACAGAAGCTTTCAGGTATGCCAGTTGCAGGTCTTTAAACTCTTCCCAGTCTATCACGTAGGTATATAAATCGAACCCAAGCTTATTCACGATGTTGTGAATATTCATCACCGCCATCTCACTATTCCAACCATTATCAAAATGTACGCAAAGTGCATTCAGCCCTAACTCTTTTGCTTTATAGGCAACATAGCTACTATCTACGCCACCGCTCAGGCCTATCAGGCAGTCGTACTTGCGGCTGCTGCCGTAGGCTTTTATTTCTGCTACTGTTTTTTTAAGCAATGCCTCTGCCTCGCTACCTGTTTTCAAAAAAAGCCTGGCTTCATTGTCATAATAATGACAATGATTGCACACACCATTTTCATCAAGCACCAGGTTGGGGTCGTCGCTACTATCCAGTATGCACCTTTTACAATACAGCATTACTCTATTCTTAATACTTTTTTAACCATTAATCCTAGGGGACGTAGTGGTAGCAACGCAGGGTATTTTTGATACAAGGAAGAATGGGTATGCAGGTAATGCTTATGAGGCACTTCTTTCTTTTGCATATACGCATCAAAATATGCTTCAGTGAAATTCAATTTCTTCAAAACATACTCTTTGTCTTCCTTCTGCATTTCTTCTGTATAGTCAGGCACAGCCAGTATTGCTTTTGCTTCTTCTTTAGTAAGCTGGCCACTGCATATCAGGTTTGACAGGTGAGCGCGTCTTTTATCTATACCAAACTTCTTTGGCAATATATGTCCCTGGTAGAAGCGTGTAAATATAGATTCGTAATGTTTACCGCCATATGGTTTCCAGCCCAGTTCATTTATCAGGATGTCCTCTACGTCTTTCTTCACATAAGGCACGTAGTTCAATAAGCGCAGTATCTTAATATCCGCCTTTTTAATCTTATCCTGGAACGCTTTATCTACCAACGGGTAGTTTTTTATCTTAACTGTACCAAATCTTTTATGGATATCCATCAGGTTGGCATAGTCCATTTTTTCATAAGACCAGTGATGTGGCATTATGGATTCAGACACAATATTAACACCGCTAAGTATTACCTTAATACCATTGTCTATTGCAGTGCTATACATAGCCCCATATATAGCATGGTCGGTAGGCACTTCCAGGTCTACCACACCAGCTTCAAAATAGGAACGCTGAATATCTTTAAACTCTTCCCAATCTATCACATAGGTTTGCAGGTCTATATCCAGCTTTTGAGTAACGCTTTCAATATTTTTTACTGCCAGTTCACTGTTCCATCCATTGTCAAAATGTATAGCTAGTGGGTTCAGGCCAAGTTTAGTTTTCGCAAGGTATAACAGGTAAGTGCTATCTACGCCACCACTTACACCTATCAGGCAATCATATTTTCCTTTTTTATTGGCTTTAGCATACGCTACTATTTCGGCTACTTCTTTTTCACCGGCTTCACCATACTTCACGTAATCCTTTTCCAGTTGCAGGTATTCATGATAATAATTGCACACACCATTCTCATCGAATGTTATATTCGGATCATCATGCGTATCGAACAACAATTTGGTACACTCCCTATATTCCATTGTAATACTATAACGTTTTAAAAACTTCAGCCATTTTCTCCACTTCTCTTTCTCCGGATACACTTTCGGCTGCTATATGTGCATTGGCTTTCAGCCTTGCTACATCTTCTTTAGTAAGATTGTTTATCAACGCAGCAATAGCCGATATGGTGTTTTCTCCGGCCACATATCCTACATCATACCCTTCCACCACTCGCTTCATTTCTACATACGGACCTATCACCACACCCAGCCTTGCCTGTATAAATTCATAAAGCTTATTGGGCAGGTAATGGCGCATATTGAAGTTGCTGCTGTTATCATACATGTAAAAGCCCACGTCAAAGCGATTAATATGTTTGCAGATAGCAGCAGTAGGCACCGGTGGAATAAGAAAACAATGCGGCCTTTTAGCTATTTCAGCTTTCAGGTAATCGAAGTATGCCTGATCGTGCGGGCTGGGCACTAACATAAAATAGAACTCAAACCTGTTTGCATCCACGGCATCCGCTATCTGTATCATCAACTCCAGCTTACGGTTTTTATTAGCAATACCGTGATGGACGAGCTTTATCTTATCATGGGTAGCAGTAGGTTGCAAATTCTTATAAACCGTAGCATTGGTAACCAATATTTGCTTACCCGCTGCTAAAGAAAAATCGCGCTCATACCTATCTTGTATCCCCTGGCATACATTAAAAATCTTATAGCAGCTACCCAGAAAATCTCTTCCTATTTTATTCAATCGTTTCCGACGTGCTTCCCAGCCTTCATATTCACTAAACTGTTCAGGATAAAATTCGTGTGCATTAAATATCAATCGCGCATTGAGCCTTTTAGCTATGAAATAAGATAAAGGCAAATTGTGCAGATGATGCGCTATAACACTTGTTATATTATAGTTCTTATTCTCCACCACAGCTAATATCTGTTGTGCAAATCGTTTGTCGTAATAATAATTATCGGCCTTAACTTTTTCCAAAACAGGTTCAACCGTTCTTTTATAAGCAGAAACGCTTTTCCTTATTACTGTTGGGTACGACAAGTGTTTATTCCCCGCACCTCTTTGTGGCAAATCGTAACACACTACGCCGGGATAAGATTTTGTATAAGAAAAAGCAATTGGGGCAATACCAGCTAATGCCAGGGCTTCTATCTCCTTGACAACTCTCGGTTCCTTTTCTATGTATGAATCGCAAATGATGATAGCACTATGCTGCATTGCGAAGGGCTTTATGATACAATGTATTGACGTTGTTTAAAAACGCCTCATCACCAAAATTATCTATTGCATACTTGCGGATGCCGGCAGGTTTATAACTACTATAGTTAGCAATAATTTTATGCATAGCTGCCGCTATGGCAGCCGGCGTATTGTCACAAACCTCACCTACTTCACCATTCACTATATTCTCAGGCCCACCACATTTAGTTACTACTACAGGCTTGCCAAATAGCATTGCTTCTATCACTACTACTCCAAAAGTTTCGCTATGGCTGGTCAATACCAGGCAATCAGCCTTTGATAAAGAATCGATTACAGCATCGCGGTTCAAATATCCCAGGAAATGTATCTTATCCTTTACAGATTTCTTACGCTCTACATAGCTTTTCAACGTTTCTTCCAGTTCGCCGTCCCCGCCTATTTGCAATGTTGCATTGGTATGTTGTGCAGCCAATATCTCAAAAGCATCTATCAACGCTATATGATTTTTTATAGGTTTAAGCTG
>CAMLKS010000236.1 GCA_946480675.1 uncultured Bacteroidota bacterium | reverse complement strand
CGATGCATGGTCATATTCATCCAGTATCAAATAATCATTTCGCCCTGCAAGAGAAGAGAGCACACCCAGATTTACCTGGAAACCGGTGCTGAAAATGATAGCATCATCCTTGCCCACATATTCTGCCAGCCTTCTTTCCAGCTCCATGTGTATATCAAGGGTACCGTTCAGAAAGCGGGAACCCGCACAGCCGGTACCATACTTTTCTATTGCCTGCCTGGCAGCCTCTTTCAATCTCGGGTCATTCGTCAGCCCGAGATATGAGTTGGAGCCAAACATCAATACTCGCTTACCATCTATTATAACTTCTGTATCCTGTCCCGAAGAAATGGGTCTGAAATATGGATAATAACCGGCGTTCCTGGCTTCTTGTGCAGCAGTATACGCACTTACTTTTTTGTGTAGATTACCTGCCATTGAGAATTTTTAACCTTTAAACCTTTCGACTAAATCGGTTTAAAAGTCCAAAATTAACTAAGAGTGATATTCAACACGAATTTTTTTTCGGAATGTGTATAATTATTATCTATAAAGAGCCAAGTAAAAAATACTTATTACCTACTGAAAATCATCCGAATAGACTGGCTTGAACAGCCTTAACCCTTGATGTATGGCTACTATCAGCGTTTATATGATATACCTGTGAAGGCTCATATCTTGACGCTACAGATACAGTAACACCATTCCTATATGGGGCAAATAGTTCTAAAGCCTTACCGGGGTCGTTGTTATCTTTTGAAAGATGGGCCAGCAAAAGATGGGTCATATGAGCGGGACGGTGACTACAAAAAACCTCCAATGCCTGGCAATTAGATAAATGGCCTTTACCGCCCCGTATCCTGTTCTTTAAATAGATAGGATATGGGCCATTTTCCAGCATTTCAATATCATAATTAGCTTCCAGAAAGGCAGCATGGCACTTACTGAAATGATATGTCAACTGCTCGCAGGCGATGCCTATGTCTGTAAAAACACCTATGGTTGTGCCATTCCCCTCTACCACAAAACTTTGCGGATCGTTCGCATCATGATGCTTTGAAAAAGCTGTAACCTGTAACCCTTCTACATCAATCTTGTCACCGGAGTTGAAATTGACAATCAAATGTTTATCTATCAGCACCCTGTTATCGTGTGTAGCAGCAGTAATATAAACCGGCAACTGGTACCTTCGGGATAGTGCGGTTATGCCCCTGATATGGTCTGTATGTTCATGAGAAATAAATACCGCCCGAACAGTACGCATGGATAAATCCAGCAAACGCATACGGCGCTCCACCTCTCTGCAGGAAATACCTGCATCTATCAGTACGGCATCTGTACCATTACCTACATAATAACAGTTCCCATTACTCCCC
The DNA here is from genome assembly GCA_946480675.1 of uncultured Bacteroidota bacterium. Next base: position 3,328 of record CAMLKS010000236.1, on the reverse strand, counting down.
GAATTCAGCGATGCGATAAACAAAGACATACCAACTACAAAGAAAAGACTTTTATAGGTGTAATAAAAAAGGACTGCAGAAATACAGCCCTTTTACCAAATATACCTGCCTATGATAACGAATAATGAATAACGATACCCTTCTTTATGGTAAATACAAAACTGCCATTTACTATGGGTATCCGTTTCTTTCCTTTTTGCTTTTCACCCTGCACCTGTATCTCTATACGCCCGCTATCGTACGCGGTGGCATAAGAGTAAAAGTGTACCATATCATTCAGGAATGCTTTCCCAATAATATCGATATTAAAATGCTTCAGAATGATCTTATTAAAATCGAGCGTACCAAATAGCTTGATGATTGCTTCATCATTCAGGCTGGTGATGGCATTCAATATTTTGCATACAGATAATGCAGATTCATGATCAAGATTTTCATCATTTACTATAAATGAATTGGCCATCAGATGCCGCGTTTTATTTTGCTTATTGTCCATTGCATGGATATTTAAAATGAATAAATAAAAATGCCCCTTGAGTTTGTCAAAGGGCTTGTGTAAATAGGTATATACATATACTCAACATCGCACCTTTGAGTTTCCGGCATAGTGGATACAGCAACAATGTTGCGTAGCATTATGGCTATTGTGTTTTACGGTTTGTATCATGTTCAAAAAAATAAGTCCCTCGGCTGGTACCGAAGGGCTGCGTTAAAATCTTATATTCAATTACACGCGGCTACACACTTCGGCTTTCGAAGATGTTATGACAACATGTATGTTTTACTACTATCATTTTTACAATATTAGGGTTTAAGGAACACTCACCCAAATTTATCTTATCAGCACTACATCCCCTTTTTTGAACAGTCCGGTTTGTCCACCCACCACTTCATATTTCAACGACCAATAGTATGTACCGACATCCACCAATTTACCATTATATGTGCCATCCCAACCGTTCTTTATATTATTACCGCGATATACCTGCTCGCCCCAGCGATTGTAAACCACAAATTCAATAAGGCGAACGTTGGGGTTATCCGTAACCACCCTGAATATATCATTCCGTCCATCGTTGTTTGGGCTAAAGCCTGTCGGTAGCCACACATCATTGGGGATATCCACTACCTGCATGTTGTATGTACAGCTATCCGTGCAATTAAGGTTCTTTACAACACATACATAAGATGCTTTATACGCTTTCGGTTCAATGGTAAGCGTTTTGCAATTACCACATACCAATTCACCATCGCGGTACCAGTCAGCTGTTGTTGCATCTGCGCAGGCAGGCAATACTATTTCAGCTTTATAGGAGAGCGTCATAGCCGTATCTTCAAAGCGAGCCTTAGGATAAGGCACTACTACTATATTAGACGTATGACTTGTGGTACCGCCGGCATTGGTTGCAGTGAGTGTTACGGGATACACGCCTGCTGCAGGATAACATATAATACCCGCCGATGGACCCGTAACTTTTGAAGGTGTGCCACCATCAAAGCTCCATTCATATTGTTGCGGGTAATTTGCCACCGTGGCAATAAATTCAACGCAATCACCTTCACATAAACTATCTCTGTAAGGTTCCAAACCTGTTATCTTAGGTTCGCAAAACCTCACGCGTACCGTATCACTATATTTATCGCATGGGCTTTGTAGTTGCACCCAGTATTTGCCGGGTTCATTCACAGTGATATTGGCAGTCGTATCTCCTGTACTCCATAAGATATGCTGCGCCAGTACGGGCACAGAAAGGCCTGCGCTATTGGCTTCGTTGCATATAAGCGTATCGTTAGGCAGTTCAGGTTTATAATCTGCAGCGGTACGCACATACATCGTATCGCTAAAAGTGCCACATATATTTTGAACTTCAACCCAATATTGCCCCCTCGTAGTAGCTGTAATAGCCATACTGCTTTCGCCAGTCGACCATCTTATATTATCAAAACCGGGCTCAACAGATATCGGAACGGCAAAACTTCCTTTACATATAAGCGTATCGGGTGGTAACATAACAGATGATGGCAATATTTTCACCTCAATTTCCTGTGATGTATCTGCCTTACAATAAGGATGAGAAACAATCACACTATACCTTCCGCCATCAGTAGTACTATAGGTATTACTATTGCTTGCCGGTACGTTTACTCCATTTTTCTGCCATGTGTAAGTGTATAAGGAGCCCGTAGGGGTATATAATGTTATAACATCATTCTTGCACAATACCGTATCGGAAGCCGGCTGTAAGTTAGTTACCGGGGGATCATGCACGGTTAGTGCGGCTGTAGGTGATACAGCCACACAGCCACCATTAGATATGGTTACATTGTAATTCCCTGTTTGATTGACAACCAGCGATGCACCATTGGCACCGGGTATCGAGCTGCCATTCATGCTCCAGGTATATTCATAATTGGTGCCAATAGTCGTTTGCAATGTGGCCGTTTCGCCAAGGCATATATTATTGGCAGAAATAGAAATAGATGCTGTTGGTATAGGTACTATGGTCACTTCAACCTCGTCCGAAGTATCTACAGTGCACACATCAGCCATTACCCGCACTTTGTATTTACCCGCTGCATACACTATTAATATTTGTGAAGTATCGGTAGGCAGCAGCACTCCATCTTTAAACCATTGATAATCTAATGGCAGTATGCCAGAAGCCGGTGCTACAAGTATCGTTGTATCTCCGCTGCATATTTTCAGATGCGGAGAGTATATAGCGGCATCTATCGGTTCATCAGGATCTGTTCTGAACTCCAGGGAATCGCTATAGGTAAAACAACCGGTGGTGGTATCTATAGCCACAGCCTTATAGCTTCCTATACGGTCTACATACTTACTATAGCCAAAATTAGATGGCCTGCGGATGGAAAAATAATAACCGAGTGATATATTATATATGCCCATCTCCCATTCATATTTATAAGAAGTAGACGGATTGGTGATCGTCATCGTAGCGGGCGAATCGCAAATGAGATCTACCAATGGTTTAGGCGGGTTGGGTGCCATTGCAATAGTAGTGCTGTCCCTCATGGTTTGTGAACAGTTAGGAATCGTAATGGCTACGCGGTACACCCCAACATTAGCTGCACCTACAGCTGCTATCACAGGTTCTCGCAAGCTGGAAGAGAAGCTATTGGGCCCTGTCCATGAATAGGTAGCGCCGGGAATGAATAACGCGCTTAACTGAACGGTACTGGAACTACACGCTACATAATTGCTCGCTGAGATAAGATGCGTAACAGCCAGGTCCAGTATCTTTAATCGCTGCACGGCAAATGCACCGCAGGAGTCTTCTACTTTTACATCATATTCATCATTCGC
>CAMLKS010000235.1 GCA_946480675.1 uncultured Bacteroidota bacterium | reverse complement strand
CGGTTGCACAACATTCAGTGCTTTCACCATTTACAATGTCCCAGCAGGCAATAGTAGCACTACTCCATTTTTTAATGTTTCAACTTATCCATGGAGTGCGGGCGGCGGCACACCACCAACCTGTAATAATTGGAAATGGTGGTTCTCAGAAATAGTGTTTCCTAATAATTGCGGAACTTCGGCAGTGAGTTATATGAATGTCGGAGACTGCAGTATAAGTTGCCCGCCTCCTCCAGGTAGCACCTTCGGATGCGGTATCACTGGTGTAACCAATTGCAATAACTCTTGTAAAATAGGTGGCACATTACAAGCGAGTTGGACTGTTAAACCTAATGGGGATATACTAATCATAATCTATTAATAATGAAGGCCGGTAATTGCCGGCCTTCATTATTACAGCGTTTTTAATGCATTCTCTATCCTCTTCTTCGTCTCTTCCTTGCCTATCATTTCTACTATATTGAATACATGCGGGCCGTATTTGCCACCTACCAGCATAATACGCAGCGGCAGCATCACATCGCCTTTCTTTAAGCCCTGCGCAGCTACCAGCTCGTTAAAACTGGCCTCCAGTGCATCGTGCGCCCAGTTAGCACTATCCAGCCCTGCCATCCAGGTTTCAAAAAAGGCTTTCTTCTGTTCGTTCCATTTATCTTTTATGGCCTGTAGTTCAGTTATTTCCGGCGTGGTAAAGAAGAAGTGGCCCTGCTCCCAAAAATCAGGTAGCAGCGTGCAGCGTTCTTTTACCAGGTCTATCACTTTATGCAGGTAACCGGCATCTACCGTTACACCTTTATCGGCTATGTACGGTGTTACTAAAGGTACCAGCTCTGCGGTAGGCTTGCGCTGTATATACTGGTGATTGAACCATTTTGCTTTTTCATAGTCAAACTTGGCACCACCTTTATGCACACGGTCTATAGAGAACTGCTTTACCAATTCATCTAAGGAATAGATTTCCTGCTCTGTACCATCGTTCCAGCCCAGCATTGCCAGTATGTTTATAAACGCCTCCGGCAGGAAACCGCGTTCTTTAAATCCAAGCGTTAGCTCGCCGGTTTTAGGGTCGGCCCAGTTCATAGCAAATACCGGGAAGCCCAGGCGTTCGCCATCGCGCTTGCTCAGCTTACCGTGACCATCGGGTTTCAGTATCAGCGGCAGGTGCGCCCATTCGGGCATTTCTTTTTCCCAGCCCAGGTATTTCCATAGCAGCAGGTGCACGGGTGCGCTGGGCAGCCACTCCTCTCCGCGAAAGGCATGGGTGATGCCCATAAGGTAATCATCTACCACCACTGCCAGGTGATAGGTAGGCATACCATCGGCCTTCAGGAGCACTTTATCATCTACCAGTGATGTATCGAAGCTCACCTCCCCACGTACCAGGTCGGTAAACTTCACTGTTTCGCCTACAGGCATTTTTATGCGCACTACATAAGGAGTGCCTGCCTGTATCAGTTGCTCCACTTCAGCCTGCGGCAGGGTGGTAGAGTTGCGCATATGGCTGCGCATTTTATAGTCATATTGCGGAGTAGGGTTGGCCTCCGTTTTCATACGGCTGCGCATATCTTCCAGCTCTTCCGGCGTATCGAAGGCATAGTAGGCATGACCGGCATCTACCAGTTGTTTGGCATACTGTGCATATTGCGCCTTGCGTTCGCTTTGGCGATACGGTGCATGCGGCCCGCCCTTCAGCGGACTTTCATCTGGTTCCAACCCGCACCATTGCAGGCAGCTGTATATATATTCTTCGGCACCGGGCACATAGCGGTTCTGGTCGGTATCTTCGATACGCAGCACAAAATCGCCGCCGTGATGACGGGCAAAAAGATAATTGTATAAAACCGTGCGCACACCACCCAGGTGCAAACCACCCGTAGGGCTCGGCGCAAAACGTACGCGAACTTTTCTGCTCATAGGCAGCAAAGGTAATCAGTAATGTTTATCGTGAAAAACGTGCTTTACTACATCAATAACTCCGGCACACTGATAAACGGTATCACCTATTTGCCCCACCCATTTTATACGCCTGATGGCATTGGTAAGAAACACAGCATCGGCCTTCCGCAATGCTTCCATAGTTAAAATGGATTCTGTTACTGATATGTTCTCCATTATATGCCTGCGCATTACACCTGCTACGCAGCCTTCTGAAAGTGGCGGGGTGTACACCTTATCATCCTTTATCCAGAAGATATTGGCTATGGTACTTTCTATGATGTAGCCATGCGTGTTGCACAACAGTGCATCATTCCATTTATTAGCTTTTGCTTGCTGTGCGGCTATGGCGTATATAAGGGCATTGGTGGTTTTATAATTGGCCAGTGCATCAGGGCTTTTCTGCAACCCTTCGGCTATGCCAATGGTCAACCCCATTTCATTCAGCTCAGTCATATGCGCCTCTAATGGGAAGCATTCTATCAGGTAATGTGCCTGCTGCGATACATCATCGAAAAAGCCACCACTACCGGGGTATAGCTGCAGGCGTACACGGCAGCATTTTTCCAGTTTGTTTTTAGCTACGGTGCGCAGTACTTCTTGTACCAGGGCTTCGCGTGTCAGTAGTTTGGGTATTTGCAAGTATAGAGCCGCTGCACCGCTCCACAGGCGGTCGCAATGATAATCTGCCAGTTGAATGACACCATCCAGCACCAGCATGGTTTCAAACAGGCCATAACCATAGCGGAATGCCCGGTTGTCGGCGGGTATGGCTGCATCCTGCAATGACTGTAGTTTTCCATCTATGTTTATGTAGCCCAATAGCTGCGGTTTGAAGGGTTAAAGTTCAAAAACTTAACGCAGAATTGAAATAGCAATACGGGTAACGTACTTTTGCGAAAACTTTCCGGCAATATGCAGTTTGAAAAGGGTGTGCCTGTGCAATGGCTGGCCGAATTTACCGGCGCTACCTTAAAAGGTGATACGAACCAACTGGCTACAGGCATCAACGAGATACATAAAGTAACCAAGGGTGATATTTCTTTTGTTGACTTCGAGAAGTATTACAGTGCCTGCCTGCAATCGGCTGCTACCATCATCATTATCAATAAAGATGTGGATTGCCCGGAAGGAAAAACCCTGCTGATACACCCCGACCCGTTCAGTGCCTATGTAAAAATCGTGAAGCATTTTCGACCTTTTGAGCCTGCCAATAAGCATGTAAGCGATACGGCAGTAATTGGCGAAGGCACGCACCTGCAGCCAGGCGTATTTGTTGGCAATCATGTACGCATTGGGAAAAATTGCGTCATACACCCTAACGTAACCATATACGACCATACGGTTATCGGCGATAATGTCATCATACATGCCAATACTGTGATAGGTGCCGATGCCTTTTACTTTAAACGCCGTAAAGACCGCGCTGCACAATATGACAAGTTGGAAAGCTGTGGCCGCGTGATAATAGAAGATAATGTGGAAATAGGCGCGGGCTGCACAATAGACAAAGGCGTGAGCGGTGATACCATTATAGGTATGGGCACTAAGTTTGATAATCACATACATATAGGGCACGGTGCTGTGATAGGCAAAAACTGCCTGTTTGCTGCGCAGGTAGGTGTGGGCGGTAAAGCCATTATAGAAGACGAGGTGATACTGTGGGGACAGGTGGGCGTGAGCAAAGACCTGACCATAGGCAAAGGCGCTATTGTATATGCTCAAAGCGGCGTAGCCAGCAGTATAGAAGGTGGCAAAGTGTATTTTGGCAGCCCGGTAGAAGAGGCGAAAGCCAAAATGAAAGAACTGAACTGGGTGAAACGCATACCTGAAATATGGGAACGTTTGACACGTATTTCCTAACGCGACTTATTCCATTCACTGCGTAAAAGGCCTGTAACTACCAGGTCGGTAAACTGGCCGTGCTGCACATAGCTATCGCGGATGATACCTTCTATTTTAAAGCCTAAACGCTCGGCTATTTTAGCGCTGCGTACATTGGCAGGAATAAAGTGTATCTCTATTTTATTAAGCCCCACCTTATCGAACAGGAAAGGTATAAAGCGTTGCATACAAGTGTGTATGATGCCTCGGCCCTCGAACTCCTTACTTATCCAATAGCCCAGTTGCGCTTTTTCCAGTACATGGTCCCAATGGTGCATGCCGATGCCGCCTACTATCTTACGATTGTAAAATATGCCCAATGCAAGTGCTTCCTGCTGGTGCTGGGCATGCTGCGATTGCTGAATGAATTGCAGCGAATGTTCCGGTTTGGTAGTAGCATCTACCCACAATAACCATGGACGCAAATGAGCCCTCGATTCGTTCACCGAACGAAACAGTTCACCGGCATCTTCCAGTTGGTAAGAACGCAACAGCAGGTTATCGTCTATGAGTATGGAAACCATAGACCGTGAATATAGTAATTAGTGTTTAAAATGACGTACGCCGGTCATTACCAATGCCATATTGTTGTCTTTACAATATTGGATGGTATCATTATCGCGTACGGAACCACCCGGCTGTATCAGCGCTGCGATACCTGCCGCATGTGCCATACGGGCGCAATCATCAAACGGGAAGAAGGCATCTGAAGCCAGCACCGCACCGTTCAGGTCGAAACCGAATTGCTTTGCTTTCTCCAGCGACTGGCGCAAGGCATCTACACGGCTGGTTTGGCCGCAGCCTTTACCTACCAGTTGCCTGTTTTTAACCAGCGCTATGGCATTTGATTTCAAGTGTTTGCAAACTATGTTGGC
>CAMLKS010000234.1 GCA_946480675.1 uncultured Bacteroidota bacterium | reverse complement strand
GTGGTGCGGGTGTAGGTAAAACCGTATTGATCCAGGAGCTGATCAACAACATCGCCAAAGCATACTCTGGTTTATCAGTGTTTGCAGGTGTGGGTGAGCGTACACGTGAAGGTAATGACCTGATGCGTGAGATGATCGAGGCGGGCATCGTGAAATACGGTGACAAATTCAAACACAGCATGGAAGAAGGCGGATGGGACCTGGCTTCTGTAGATAAAGAAGAGCTGAAAGATTCTAAAGCTACCTTCGTATTCGGCCAGATGAACGAACCCCCAGGTGCGCGTGCACGTGTGGCCCTGTCTGGTCTTACTATCGCTGAATACTTCCGCGATGGTGATGGTACCGGTAAAGGAAAGGACATCCTGTTCTTCGTAGATAATATCTTCCGTTTCACGCAGGCAGGTTCTGAGGTATCGGCCCTGCTGGGTCGTATGCCATCTGCGGTGGGTTACCAACCTACACTGGCTACAGAAATGGGTCTGATGCAAGAGCGTATCACTTCAACTAAAAACGGTTCTATCACTTCCGTACAGGCGGTTTATGTACCTGCGGATGACTTGACCGATCCGGCCCCGGCTACAACCTTCGCCCACCTGGATGCGACTACGGTATTGAGCCGTAAGATCGCTGACCTTGGTATCTACCCTGCGGTGGATCCACTGGATTCTACTTCTCGTATCCTTACTGTAAATATCGTAGGTGAAGCGCACTACAACTGTGCTAACCGTGTGAAACTGATACTGCAACGCTATAAGGAGCTGCAGGATATCATCGCCATCTTGGGTATGGATGAGCTGAGCGAAGAAGATAAAATGACCGTACAGCGCGCACGTAAAGTACAGCGTTTCCTGTCTCAGCCATTCCACGTGGCAGAGCAGTTTACCGGTCTGAAAGGTGTACTGGTACCAATCGACGAAACGATCCGTGGTTTCAATATGATCATGGATGGTGAAGTGGATGAGTATCCGGAAGCTGCCTTCAACCTGGTAGGTACTATCGATGATGCGATAGCGAAAGGTAAAAAACTGATGGAGCAAGCGAAAAACTAATGCCCCCTGACCCCCTGAAGGGGGATAGGTAAGGTTTTTAATTATAAACATTTAAAATAGCCCCTTTAGGGGTTGGGGTATGCAGTTAGACATTTTAACACCCGAGCATAAAATATACAGTGGCAATGTTTACGGTATTCAGTTACCGGGCATCGAAGGCTCTTTCGAGATACTCGAAAACCACGCCCCTATCATTGCTACACTGGGCAAGGGCAAAATGAAGATCATAAAAGACAAGAACACTACCGAGCTGTATGAAATTTCAGGCGGCTTTGTAGAAATGCTGAACAATAAAGCCAGCGTACTGATAGAAGGTGCAAAAGCTATAGACTAAGTAGGTTCCTTCTTAAATGAATATCACACGGGCTTCAATATGAAGCCCGTGTTTGTTTATACAGGTTCGGCCGTAATGGCTATATTTGAGAACCAGATTATTACATCCGCATTGAACTTACCGTTATTCATAGCCCGCAGGTATATGCTGCGCCAGAAAGGCAGGTTTTCGTCTTTCATCATCAAGCTGGCCATAGCCGCTACAGGCATCAGTGTGGCCACTATGCTGCTGGCAGTAGCGGTGGTAACGGGTTTTAAATATGAAGTGCGCGAAAAGCTCTTCAGCTTCTGGGGGCATATACAGATAGAGCCTTATTCTGTTACCGGTAGTGTGCTGACACCCGAACCAATAAGAATGGATAAGCTGCTGGAAGGGCAGGTAAGCACTACACCGCATGTACAGCAAATGCTGCCATTTGCCGTGCGCCCTGCCATCCTCAATGCCCATCAAACTACAGAAGGCATACAGTTGAAGGGTGTAGATAAAAAATATACCCTGCCTCCCAATGTAGAAGTAAAGGGTAGATACATCAACTATGCCGATAGCGATTATGCCAAAGAGATCATGTTATCGGCCACTACGGCCAATAGGATGCTGCTGAATGTAGGTGATGATCTGCATGTTTATTTCCTGGAGCCGGGTGCTACCATGCCACGCATCCGTAAGCTAAAGGTGTCGGGCATCTATCATACTGGTATGGAGGAGATAGACAAGAGCTATGCCCTGTGCGATCTCCGTTTGCTGCAGCGCATCAACAACTGGCAGCCCGATGAAATAAGCGGCTATCAGATAGTAATAGATAATGAACAGCTGGCCGATACCCTTGCCAACCAACTATTTCATAGCTATGTAAAGCCACCGCTTACTACCTATACCATGATGGATATCTTCCCCAATATCTTTTCGTGGCTGGATATGCAGGATGTAAGTACGGGGGTTATCATTACCATCATGGCCGTGGTAGCTATCATCAACCTGGCCGTGGCCCTGCTGATACTGATAGTAGAACAGGTGCGCATGATAGGCGTACTGAAGGCGCAGGGCATGGCCCATTCTGCCATTCAAAAAATATTCCTGTACCACACAGGTGTGATAGCTGGTGCGGGTATACTGGCCGGTAATATATTGGCGCTGGGCATTTACATATTGCAAAAGAAAACGGGCTTTATAAAACTGACGGAGGCTACCTACGCCATGAAGTATGTGCCGCTGAGGCTATACTGGTGGCATGTGGCGGTGATAGATGTAGCTACGCTGCTGCTGTGCATACTTTGTATGTGGCTGCCATCGTTGTATATTCGTCGCATACAGCCTGCAAGGGTGCTGCAATTCAAATAAGCTTTGAGCAATAAAGAACAATACCGAAACATCTGTGCACAGAAACCCGGCCTGCCGGTATTCCTGCAGCATTGGTGGCTGGATGCTGTAAGCGAAAACTGGAATGTTGCTATAGCGATGAAGGGCGATGTGGTAACAGGTGTATGGCCATATACTACGGAGCAAAAAATGGGCGTATCGTTGATACGTACACCCAAACTGACCCCATACATAGGCCCGCACGTGTTCTTTCCTGCCGATTTGAAGGAAGTGAACCGCGATGGTTTTGAGCACGAAACCATCAGCGAACTGGTAAAGCAAATGCCTGCTGCTAAAGTATGGCACATAGCTACACAACCAGGGCTGAAGCAGGTGGGGCTGTTTAAGAACGAAGGCTTACAGGTATCGGTACAGCAAACGTTTCTTATTGATTTGAAGCAGGAAGAAACAACGCTTTTTGCCAACCTGAAAGAAAGCCTGCGCCGCAATATAAAATCGGCAAATGCAGAGCTGGAAATTGTAAATGATACCTCGCAGCTCCATACTTTATTTGAGTACCAGAAGCATACACTGAGCCGTAAATATGTATCGCAGGCATATGTCTATGCCGATATGCAACGGTTGATGGATGCGGCGATTACCAATAACAGTGCTGCCCTATGGGTCGCTAAGCAGCATGGTGATATACTGGCTATAGTATGGAATGTGTGGGATGCGGAGCGCAGCTATTACTTTATGGGTGCACAAAAGCCTGGTAATGATAATTATAAAGCCATGCCCGCATTACTATGGCATTGCATAAAGGAAGCAAAGGCACGCGGTAATACCTACTTCGACCTGGAAGGTAGTATGGATGCCGGTGTAGAGCGCTTTTTCCGCGGGTTTGGTGGCAATCGCGAATTGTATCTTGTCTTGCAGAAAAACGATTCCCTGCTGTGGAAGCTGAAACAAATGCTGCGTTGATCAGGTATAGCCCCCTTAGGGGTTGGGGTAATTAATCCAACTCATACTCCAGTCTCACCGTAATAGTGGCGGTTTTATTCTTGCTGGCCGTATTAAATGCCCCACCGTAAGAATAGTCCTCATTGCTATACTGTCCTGTTATCTGGAACACGCCCATGCTGGCTTTGCGCAGGTTGCCTAGTTTGCTATTGGCATTATTGGCAATAGTAGTAGCCCGATTGTAGGCATCAGCAGCAGCTTTGGCCAACAGGTTTATCTTCAGGTCCGATAATTTGGTATAGTAATACAGCGGTTCCTGCGAGCTTAGCTCGATGCCCGATTGCAGCAGCTCCGTTATCTCGCGCGATAGCTTTTCTACCTTGTCCAGGCTTTTCGATTCTATTTTCACTGTTTGGCGCAGTTGGTAACCGGTAAAAGTAGCGCCCATCTGCCTGCCATTCTGGTCGTAATTGTAGCTGAACTGTTTATCGATAACGATGGACGAGAACACGATCTCGTTGGCTGGTATCTGGCGCTTGGTAAGGTAATCGCGCACGGCCTGCTCGTCATTTTTAAGGCTGCTATAGGCATCCTTCAGGTCCATAGAGGTGCGGGTAAAAGTGCCCGACCATACAATAAGGTCGGCCGTAAAGTTATGTTCCGAGCTGCCCAGGACATTTACCGTATTGCGTGTTTTGAATTTATAATTGTAGGAACGGCCTATAATAAACACTCCGGCTACAATGGCCAGTGCTATGACAATGACGGCAACAGTATTTTTCATCTGCAGTACAGTTTAATATGAAATTAAAAAAAATGGTTGATGAAAGCACACATCGGCAGGTTATATTTAATTAAATCTTACGCTGTATTTTTGTATATTTGTCATGTATGGCATGCTTTGGTTATTACGCTGTGAGCTGTAAAAAAAACACTACTAATGCAACAAAACACAACAATTCACAACAAACCATCCGTTCAAACGATTGATTCTCAATAGCGGTATTTCAAAACAGCGGTTTTCACAACAAAACACAACAAATTGCAATAACGGGGCTACATTT
>CAMLKS010000233.1 GCA_946480675.1 uncultured Bacteroidota bacterium | reverse complement strand
AAATGCTCAGCAAATAGAAGAAAGGCTTTCCAATTACATCAACCATCACGATGAGTTTGGGGTAGGCTTTTGCTATGTGAGCGATAAGGCAGGTAATTTTATTGGCAGGGCAGGTTTCCATTTTGTGCCCGAAGTTAATTTGTATGAAATAGGTTATTCGCTATTGCCCGAACATTGGGGCAAGGGGCTGGCTACCGAGGTAGTATCGGCACTGCTGGAATATGCCTATAACGACCTGAAACTGGATGCCGTTTGCGCCCGCACTATTGTAGGCAATGACAGGTCTGACAAAGTATTACAGAAATGTGGTTTCACCCTTTTGGGCGAACGTGCCTTTGTAGTTGGTGAAAAACTTTGCTTCTGGAATTATTATGAACACAACAATGAGGATGCACTTGTAGGCCACGAGGCATATATGAATGTGCACGAAGAAGACTGGAATATTCTTATCTGATAGATGTGAACCGGAATCTGGAATTTCAACATAGGGGCCTAAAGCCCCTTTTCCTATTATATTGGTAACTATCTTCGTATAGCATGGATACGCAACTGATACTTAAGAATGTTTCAAGGTTTATAACCCTGACCGACGAGGAACGCGACTATTTTGTGTCTATTATGCGGCCACGCTCCTACCGCAAGCGCCAGTACGTAGTACAGGCAGGCGATGTGTGCAAATATGAGAACTTTGTAACCAAAGGTTGCCTGCGCTCTTATTTTGTAGATGATAATGGTTTTGAGCACATACTGCAGTTTGCAATAGAAGACTGGTGGATAGGCGATATGGCCAGCTTTATAACGCAAACACCGGCCATGTTGAATGTGGAAGCCGTGGAAGATACAGAGTTGATACAGATATTAAAGGCTGACCTGGATGCCCTGTTTGATAAATACCCTAAGTTCGACCGCTTTTACAGGGAGCTGATACAGAAATCAATGGTTACGCAGCAAAAGCGTATCCTTTCCAACATCAGCCTTACGGCAGAACAACGCTATATTGCCTTTCGCAGCCAGTATGCATTCCTGGAGCAGCGCCTGCCGCAAAATTACATCGCATCTTATCTTGGTATTACTCCTGAATTTCTCAGCAAGATCCGCAAGAAGATAGCTACCAATAGTTGAAATAGTTCAAGGCCATTTCTTATACTACTTCATTTTTCATCGTGACGGATAGCTGCAGTTTTGCATGCTTAAATCACATGTAAAATGAAAGAGATCATACTAAGCTCTAACAATGATTGGGCAGGTTTTTTCCTCAGGTTATCGGCGGCAGTAGTATTGTTCCCGCATGGGGCACAGAAGATGCTGGGTTGGTTTGGTGGCTACGGCTTTACCAATTCTATGAACTACTTTACTAACACCGCACATCTGCCATGGATAATAGGCCTGTTAGTGATACTGTTAGAATTCTTTGGCCCAATATTATTGCTGGCAGGTATCGTCACACGTGTATGGGCAGCACTACTGGCCATACTATTTACAGGTATCGTACTGAAAGACCATATGCACAATGGCTTTTTCATGAACTGGTTTGGAAACCAGAAAGGCGAAGGCATGGAATATAGCCTACTGTACATAGGCATCTGTATAGCACTTGTGTTTAATGGTTCAGGTAAGCTATCTATTGATAATCTTATCAACTACGCAAAATAAAAGGGAGCATGTAGCTCCCTTTAGTTATTTAACAGCTACCGTAGCAGCCGGCTTCCATTTCTCCACCTTATGGCTAATGGGTTTGATGCTTTTCAGGTACACATATATTGCCTCCAGGTCGCCCTGCTTCATATTGGCATACATCATCCATGGCATAATGGTAACAAAATCTTTAGTTGGGTCTACCTTATGCGGATGATAATTTGAATCGGCATATGCTTTAAAACGGGCTACAAACTGCTCTTTACTCCATGTACCGATACCTGTCGTCATGTCGAACGTGATATTGGGTGTAGTAAGATTGCCGCCGGGCATGGTAAATACCCTGCCACCACCAAACTCCGTACCGGCTATCAGTTGTACTTTATCATTCACCCGGGTATGGCATTCTACACAACCCGAAAACAGGGTAACATATTTGCCATATGCCAGCGAATCCGTTTCAGCAGGCTTTGCCATTTGGGGTGATTTATGTGGTATGGTACGCACTATCAAGCTGAAAGGAAAGTCAGCTTTTGATTCAAATCTTTCTGATTGGGTTTCGGGTAATGAACGCAAATAGGCTATAATGGCTATGATATCCAAGCTATCTACCTGCCCGTAATAATGGTATGGCATTACCGGCATAATAGGCTCTCCTTCTTTGGTAACGCCGGTAGTAATAGCGCGGTATATTTCACCATCCGTCCAATCCTTTAGGCCATATGGAGTAATATTTTTGGAATAAAAGGCACCGGGAAAGCCCAGCTTCTGATCAAACAGTTCGCCACCGGCACCAAATGTGCCGGGCGTGATGGGTGCGCCAAACAATGTCCAGTCGCGTTTGGAATGGCAATCCATACATACCGCCACACAATTGGCAAGATATTCACCACGGGCTACACGTTCAGGAGTTACTTCTACTTTAATGTTTGGCGCATCGCCTACATCAGGCTTTGCAATGTTGAGATAAGCAGCGCCGGAAGCACCTAATACAACAATAACAGCAAGGACCATTAATAGTCCTTTTAGAATTTTCTTCATTTTGGGGGTGGTTTGCAGAGCTAAAAGTATAATCTTAATATGATCTTTTATAGCAGTTATAAATAATTTTATAAATGTTTCATTTTCGGATATTGAAATCTGGATATAGATTTACAGTATGATACGCAACATACTGAACGATAAGCCGACTCGCCTTTTCTTATTTATAGCTTCCTTTTTTGTAGCTAATGCCTTGATTGCTGAGTGTATCGGCGGCAAGCTGTTTTCACTGGAGCGGGTGTTGGGTATGGAACCCCAGCCTTTTTCATTATTGGGTGAAGAAGGGCTTACTTATACCCTAACCTGCGGGGTATTGCTATGGCCTTTAGAGTTTGTAATGACCGATATTGTTAATGAGTTTTACGGGCCAAAGGCCGTAAGACGTATTTCTTACATAGCAGTCATACTTATCTGTTATGCCTTTCTCATGTTCTACTTTGCCATACATGTGCCTGCCAACCGCGAGTTTTGGATAGGCAGTCGCAGTGCTGATGGCGTGCCGGATATGCAGGCAGCATTCAGCAGCATCTTCGGCCAGGGTATGTGGATCATATTCGGCAGCCTTGTGGCATTCCTTGTCAGCCAGTTATTAGATGTTTGGGTATTTCACCGTATAAAAAAGGTAACAGGTGAGAAGAAAGTATGGCTGCGCGCTACGGGCTCTACCCTTGTATCTCAATTCATAGACAGCTTTATTGTGCTGTTCATAGCTTTTAAAATAGGCAATGGCTGGAGCTACCAGCGTGTATTAGCCATAGGCCTGGTTAATTATAGCTATAAAGCAGCAATGGCGTTATTACTAACGCCATTGATATACTTTATTGAAAACCGTATTGAAAATTATCTTGGTAAAGACCAGACTGCCCAGCTAAAGGCGGCTGCTATGGGTAACGAATAACATCCCCTTAGCGTACGCGTGGCCTTTGATATTTGTTATTGCTGAAGCGGTACACAAAGTTCACCTGGAAGTTGGTAGTGCGGTACAGGTATTTAGATACTTGCAGTGCACCACGTGTAGTTACATTATCCCATACAGACTGTGTAGCACGTATATCTACACCTACTGCAGGTGTTATCTGGTAGCCTACACCCAATACACCACCCATACTGAACCTTGAACCGAAGTCGTTATAGGTTACCCTTGCATCTTTCTTCCATTCTGCGTTCAGTTGAGAAGACATGCCAGGTTCACCCACTATTTCGCGTTTGTACACTTCATCCCTCGGAGAAGGGTTCATAGCAAAGTGATAGGATGCATTGATACCGGCTATCAGATTTACACGGCGGATAGAATAACGGAGTACAACCGGTAATTCTACACTCGAGTTGGTAGCAAATTCATAGTAGTTTGTCCGGTCTTCGTATTTGTAAATCTTTTTGTTAGTAACCGGATCCACCATTGATGAGTCCATCAATTGATTATACTGGTTGGTTACAGACTTACCATTACCGAAGCGATAGATATATTTCAATTCCGCAAACATGCTCCATTTTTCGCTCATAGTCATGATGCCGGCAATACCAAACTGCACACCCATCATATTATAATTGCCGGTGGTGCTGGTGATACCCGCCACAATACCGGGGCGAAGTGTTACGCCTGTCAGGTCGAGCCTTGCATTGCGTATCATTTCTTCAAACCTGTTAGGGTTATAACTTTTGCGCTTTTTGCTCTCTGTTTTAAAATCGCTTAATGGAGCATAAGCACCTTTTTCAGCGGCTGCATCTGCAGGCAAGGCTGCTGCCGGAGTGATATCTGCATTTGCAGCTACTGTGTTTGTATTTGCATTATCAGTTACCGGTATTGTTCTTTCTATGCCAATTTTACCCATATTAAAGGTATCCTCTGTACGGTAACCTTTACGGTTGCTTTCACGGATAGCCACCATATTGAATGAGTCAACTATACGCTGCTCCTTCTTATACCTTGGGTTTGTTTCTTCAGGGCTCAGTTTCTTTCTTTCGTTACCGGTATTGCCGGCTACTACATTATTAGCATTGTTAGGTTGATTGCTATTAGTACCGCTATTGTATACTGTACTGCCGGTGCCA
>CAMLKS010000232.1 GCA_946480675.1 uncultured Bacteroidota bacterium | reverse complement strand
GTGCTTGTTTTTCTGCCAGTTCCTGCTTTTTTGCTTCTTCTTTTGCAGCGCTTGCTGCAGCTTTGCTATCTACCACATTATCCTGTTCTTCCGCCTCCGCTGCATCAGCGGCTTCTTTTTTCGCAGCCTTTTCTGCTTTCGCCCTTGCTTCTTCGGCTTCTTTTTGCAGCTTCTCGTTTTCCTTCTGTTTTTCCTTACTTAATTTTTCCAGGTTATACCTCTTCTGCTCCTTGCCCGACTCGTCAAAGAATACAATGTTCTTTACATATGGCGACTTAGGCACACTGGCCACCACCACTGGTTTGGTAGTATAGCTCTGCTTATTCCCATTCTCCATCAGTATGCAATGTATATTTACATCTTTCTCGTCTACTATCTCTACCCGTTTAATGGTCAGGTAGGTTTCCATACGCGTTTCGGGTGCTGCTATGGCAAACACATACTGCGTGGTAAAGTCGGGCATGCGGGTAGTGCTACCCATGGTTTGTGCTATGCCCAGCATATTGTTAAACTCTGCCTCATCGGTCAGCAGCCAGTAGTTGATGCCCTTATCCAACTTACCTTCCCATTTCAGGAAAAAGTTATCGTAGGTTTTATGTTCTACGCGCACCGACAGTGGCTGTGCTTGCGCTGCAAAGAACGATAGCGTAGTAAAAATGGTCAGGATAAGCGGGCGGATATT
This sequence comes from uncultured Bacteroidota bacterium, assembly GCA_946480675.1. The sequence goes on along the minus strand of CAMLKS010000232.1, from coordinate 4,077 downwards.
CATACCGTAATGTTTTCTCTTGTTGATTTGATGGCGTTAAAATACGCAATCGCCCTGTAAGATAAAATACTATTCTATCATCACCGTAGCCAGCGGGCGCATATGCCGGTTGTTATAAAAATGCACCTTGGTAATGCCGGGGTATTTTGGTATCACGCAAGTGCTCAGCGGATACGACGCGTAGGTAAGTTTATGCTTGCCATACCGCACTTTGCAATACACTTCTATAAATTGCCCCGCCTTCATCGATATACGGTCAAAGTCCAGCTTCGCATCGCGTTTGGTAGAAGGCATTAATAATACCAGCATCAGCTCTTTACAAAAATCGGGCGTATCGGGCCGCGTAGTTTCACCAAAGAACTTTTTAAAATCCTTTCGGCTGCTCAGCACATAGCAGTTTACATCTTCCTGCAATGGCAGGCTGCCGGTATAGTAATAGTCTTTCAGCGGCTTCACCCTTACCTCTGTCGGTTGTGCAGCTACAATCCCCGCAAAGCACATAAAAATGACGACTATCAGCGTTTTCATACCGTTAAAATACGGTTTTGAACGATAGGTTTTTCAGAAATAGGTTAACTTTGCGGCTCATATTTTATAACCTCAAAAAAGAAAAAGGAAGGTACACCATGCCAGTGTTACACAACCGCATCTCCAACGAGGAACTGAAGCAGCGTATGCTGGCCGAAACCGAGCCGCGTACCACAGTTTCCTTCTACAAGTATTTCAACATTGCAGAGCCGCAACAGTACCGCGACAACCTGTGGATAGCTTTTGAAAAGCTGAAAGTATTTGGCCGTATCTATATAGCCAATGAAGGCATTAACGGGCAGGTAAGTGTGCCTGCCTGCAATTACGAAGCGTTCCGCGCTGCACTCTATGCATCGGCGCCGGAATTGAACGGCATCCGCATGAATATTGCCGTAGATGACGATGGCAAATCTTTCTGGGTACTGCGCATGAAAGTGCGCCCCAAAATAGTGGCCGATGGTATTGACGACCCCCATTTCAACCCATCAAAAACAGGGCAATACCTGAAGGCAAAAGAATACAACGAACTTTCTGAAAAACCCGATACCATCATTGTAGATATGCGCAACCACTACGAATACGAAGTGGGCCATTTTGAAAATGCTATCGAAATTCCTTCCGATACCTTTCGCGACCAACTGCCTATGGCGGTAGACATGCTGCAGGAGCATAAGGATAAGAACATCATCATGTACTGCACAGGCGGCATACGCTGCGAAAAAGCCAGCGCCTATATGCTGCACAATGGTTTTAAGAATGTATTTCATGTAGAAGGTGGCATTATAGAATATGCACGCAAAGCCAAAGAAGAAGGACTGCCTGTGAAATTCAAGGGTAAAAACTTTGTATTTGATGAACGCCTGGGCGAACGTATCTCTGATGACATACTGGCCCACTGTCATACCTGCGGCAAGCCTTGCGATACGCATACCAATTGTAAAAATGATGGCTGCCACCTGCTGTTCATACAATGCGAGGATTGCGCCACGGCGTTGGAAGGTTGTTGCAGTACAGACTGTGTAGCTGAGAAAAACCTGCCACCCGATGAACAGCGCGAACGCCGCGCAGGGCGTGAAAACGGGGTGATGATTTTCAACAAATCGAAAGACCATCCGTTGCGGAAACACCGCGATGACTGGAAACCGATACGATAAAAACAACATATAAAATGCCCCGAACTTCGGGGCATTAACATTTTTATAAACCACACACTATCAACCAAATAAGATACACCTGTTATCTTTTTAAACGCTTTCTAACAAGTTTTGGCACAGTTTTGAAACTATCTATCCTGTAATAAAATGCTCAGGTTATGAAAAAGATAGTATTGATAGCAGGCTTCGCTTTTGCTATGGCATCTTGTAAAAACAATGATGTGGCAGAAGCGCAGCAACGAACGATAGACTCTATGAAGATAGAGATGGCCAAACAACAAGTAATAGATAGTATGAACCAGGCAATGGCAGAAGCTGAAGCCGTAAGGCGCGACTCTGTACTGAATGCCGAAAAAACGGCAGCAGCCGTTGCACCCCGTAGCCGCACGCGTTCATCGCGCAGTTCGGGCGGTGGTAGCAATGTTACAAACAACTATTATACTACCACTACAACACCTGCCAATACCAATGTGCAGCAACAGCCTGCACAAAAGAAAAGGTGGAGTTCTAAAGCTACTGGTACACTGGTAGGTGCGGGTGTAGGTGCATTAGGTGGTGCACTTATTAGTAAAGAGAAAGGTAAAGGTGCCATCATTGGTGGTGTATCGGGTGCCGCAGTAGGTCTAGGTACAGGTGCCATTATAGATGCCGAACGTAAACGTAAAGAACGAGAACGCCTGGAACAACAGCAACAGCAGCAACAGCAGAGGTAAATATTAAACTATAGTAGGTAGAGTATACGCGTAGCGTTAAGATTTGGTCTTAACGCTACGCTCTTTTTATATAACTACAATACATTTTTTTAATCACTTAATGACATAACCCTTCACATTCTATGCAGTTCGTCGGATAAAAATGACATTTCAGCAAATAATAACAGCCTTTCATCCAACACCTTAAATATAGATTTTATGCAATCATACCTTTATCAAACAAAAACCAACTATCTATGAAGAAAACCATCCTATCTGCAATCTTTTTTGCAGCCATTGCAAACACAAGCCATGCGCAGTATTTCCAATACTTGTACGGCAATGCAAACAACAATGTGGCAACTGATGGCCACAATACCATGGTAAATAATGCACCCGGAGGCATTATTACATCTCCTGGCGGAACAAGCGCTATGTCTTTTTTCACCTGCTCACGAACCAATTACCTGGGGGCCGCATCTGGCAGTAACACTTTCAACAAACAATATAGGCTTAGCGATGTTCCTACTTCATCTCCAACAATCAATGTTCAGGAAGTGCGGTCTACAGATATATCGAACGGCTTTATGCTTGGTGGTTCCTACATCAATGGCTCTGTTGCTCCAAACCGGGGTATATTTTTGCAGCAATTAAGTGGTACCGGCAATTTAGTAGGTAGTCCCAAAGGGTTTTATGCACCAGGATATGTTGACATTCATGTACAAAAAATCATTCCTTCCAAGCTTGTTCCCGGCGACATTTACACACTGGGATATGTAAAAGATGCCAGCAATATATGCCGCGTATTTATTGTGAAAACAAATAATACTGGCATGATATGGTCGCAGATATACACACTTACGCCTAATTCATCCACTGAAATCCCATACGATATTGTAGAGGCCACTAAAAAAAGTCCTTTAAATAAATTCGAAGTATTGGTAGTGGGTGAACAGCGAAGCAACCCCACCAGCCCTGCTAATGGCTTTTTGTTGCGGGTTGATTATAGCACAGGCAATAAAACAACTGCAACACAGCTGTACGGCAACAATACGGCAGAGGATGTATTCACATCTATAAAACTCTCAAACAGCAATTTAGTATCGCCAAATCAGGATGGGTACATTATAGGCGGACATACAAACCTGAATGGCAGTAACGACTTCTGGTTTGTAGCGCTTACACAATCCGGCACTGTTTCATGGACAAAAACATATGACTATAGCAATGCCGGTGCGGCGGGTACCGATGATCGATGCTACGATATTGTTGAGCATTTTGATAATTCACTCGCCCAATATGAATACTTCCTTGGCGGTTATACTTCAAAAGGTTTTTTTGGTGGCGAAGACATGGTAGTCATCCGTACAAATCAAACTGGCGTAGCATTAGCAAATAGCCAGTACACCTACGGCAGTAGCGGTAATCAACGTTGTATCCAACTTGATTGTGAAGACGGTTACAATCCGGGCATTACGTTGTATGGTTATGGTCAGTACAGTCCTGCGCCTCCTGCTCCACTAGGTAATAATGACGAATATATAGTTAAGGCAAAGTTTGATGGAACAGTACCATGCTCATACAATATTCAAAATCCATCCCAAAACAATGGGCCGGCTTTTTTCAGCTCTTTAAACAGTGAATTAAATGGACCTACTTTAAAGACGCACAATCTTTATACATTTGAAGAAAACAACTTGTCC
>CAMLKS010000231.1 GCA_946480675.1 uncultured Bacteroidota bacterium | reverse complement strand
TACCGGCCTCAGTAAGCTGGCACGCGTGGTAGATTGCTTTGCCCGGCGCCTGCAGGTGCAGGAACGTATGACACACCAGATACTGGATGTTATACAGGAAACGCTGAACCCGCTGGGTGTGGCCGTAGTAATAGAGGCCAAACACCTGTGTATGATGATGCGTGGCGTGCAAAAGCAAAACAGCGTTACCACTACATCGGCCTTTAGCGGCCAGTTCGAAAAAAATGAGACCCGTTCAGAGTTTCTGAGGCTGATCACTGCCGATTTATATTAATCTGTTTAGAATAATATTTTGAAGGGCTGCCATATGGGGGCCCTTTTATCATTTACCCCCCAACCATTATGGGCAGGACCACGTCTTATAAGTCACATTACATACAATTATAAATTACACACACCTCTTAGCGGCATCTACGGATGCCGTTTTTATTATCCTCCATCAAGGTTCCCGAAAATTTGAAAATTACCTTATCTTCGCACTCCCCAAACGGAGGCAACTTCGTTTTAAAGGTTCGGGAAGTAGCGCAGCCCGGTAGCGCACTTGGATGGGGTTCAAGGGGTCGCAAGTTCGAATCTTGTCTTCCCGACCAAAAGATAAAAACCGCAAACTATGTTTGCGGTTTTTCATTTTACAACCAACCTAAACCTTCTTTATTCCGTTCTTGCAGCTATTTTTCCTATTCATTAATATTCTCCTGCAGCAGCAATGCCGCACATACATTGGCAAACAGCAGCCTTTCTGCTTCTGTCCCCGGCCCTATATATACTTCGCCGTTATCTATCAACGATACTGCAGCCATTACATTCATATCCTTATCTTTTATTTCAAAGCCTGCACTGCCAAAAGGCATTTCTGCTACCTTGCCATTCTTTTTCATCACATGCCATACCGGCTCTATAGTGTAGTAATCATCACCGCGCCTTACAAAACCCGCCGGTTGTTTGCGCCTCAATTGCGCTTCCGAATTATCTAGAAACAGTTCCCACGGTTCTTCCCCCCTCTTGTTTACTATCGATACCGAATAGTTATTCTGCGCTATTTCCGTGCTTTTAAACAGTGCCACTAATGAGCCCGGTAGCCGCCTGGTGCCTTCTGCCGTGCCAATCAGCAGGTCCCTTGCCTGTACACGGCTTACGGCCATTACATCACTGGTATCACTGCCGTTGGTTAATCTAAAGTGTATAGATTGCCTGCCTTGCATATGCTCGGTCCATATCATACCCGGGAAACCGTCTATACCCGTCCATTTACGTATGGCAGAACGTTTCACCATGGTAGTGCGATAATCGCCAAAGCTCAGTTTCTGTTTTATCATTATACCCATACGCCCTTTCACTGCCAAGTCCTGTTGCTGGCTGCGCAGTGGCTCGCCGGTTGCTATTTTAAAACCTGCATACATACTACTATTCATACACAGGGCAATCGCTAATAGAAACAATCCTTTCATAACATTTACATTTTGCTTCATGATAATAACGCGCCGCTATGCTTTTACCCCTATGCTTCCGTACAGATAAATTATACCTATGCCTTGCTAGCATATAGCAATACGGCAACCATACTTGAATTACTTAATTTTGAAGCATGGTTTTAACACTCGGATTTAGCCCTTGCCCAAACGATACATTCATTTTCGATGCCATGATAAACGGCAAGGTGGATACAAAAGGCCTGCAGTTTGATTATGTGATGGAAGACGTAGAAACACTGAACAACTGGGCTGCTGAAGGAAAACTGGATATTACCAAGCTTAGCTATAATGCCTTTCTGCATACGGTAGATAAATATGCACTTTTGCACAGCGGTAGTGCGCTGGGTAAAGGCGTGGGGCCATTGCTCATTGCTAAGCAACCGATAGATTTAAGTACCTCGAAAGACTTGCGCATAGCTATCCCCGGTGTTAATACAACTGCCAACCTGTTATTATCCTTAGCATTGCCCGATGCTAAAAACAAAACAGAAATACTCTTCAGCGACATAGAAGCTGCTGTGCTGGACGGCAAATTTGATGCAGGCCTCATCATACACGAAAGCCGCTTCACCTACCAGCAAAAAGGATTGGTTAAACTTATAGACTTGGGCGACTGGTGGGAACAGGAAATGAATGCTGCCATACCGCTGGGTGGCATCGTGGTGCGCCGCAGCTTCGATAAAGAGCTGGCAGCTACTATAGATAGCATTATCAAGGATAGCCTGGCCTATGCCTGGAAACACTATCCTTCATTAACATCATTCGTTACCCAGAATGCACAGGAAATGGAAGAAAGCGTCATGCGCCGACATATTGAACTGTATGTGAATAATTATACCACCGACCTTGGCTTAGAAGGGCGTCATGCTATCAATACATTATTTGCAAAAGCAAAAGAGGCTGGACTGCTTAAAGAAAACGCACCTGAATCGGTCTTTTATTAGTCGTTTACTAAAGTATATAAGTCGGGCAGGTTGCGGCCAAGGCCATCATAATCCAGCCCATAACCTACTACAAAATTATTGGGTATCTCAAAGCCTACATACTTTGGGCTGATGTCATATTGCAATGCTTCCGGCTTACTCAGGAAACATGCAATATTAAGCGATGCAGGCTGCCTTTGAATGATATCCGGCAGGAAAGCATGCAGTGTTTTACCCGTATCTACTATATCTTCTACTATAATCACGTGCCTGTCGGTTACAGACTCTTCCATCCCAATGGCCGTGATAACATTGCCTGTAGATGATATGCCTTTGTAAGATGCCAGCTTTATAAAGGATATCTCTGCCGCGGTGCTGATATTGCGAAACAAGTCGGCAGCAAACACAAATGAACCATTAAGGATACCAATCAGCAGCGGGTTTTTGCCCTCATAGTCGGCACTTATCTGTTGCCCTAGTGCGGCCACACGTTGCTGTATAGCCTCGTTGCTGATATACGTTTTAAACTGCTTGTCATGCACTTGCACTATGGCCATATGCTATTGTTTTACACGCAATTTCTGTCCTTCTTTTATAGCACCGAAGTTCAGGTTGTTCCATTCCGTCAGTTGCTTCACTGTAATACCATTACGCTTGGCTATGCTAAAACCGGTATCACCTTTCTTTACCGTATAGAATTTTTCTCCATCAGCACTGTTTGCCTCTACGGCTACAGCTGTAGTCGGTGCAATTGCAGTTATTACAGGCCTTGTTTCTTCAACCGGCGCAGTATTGGCAGTACTAATGTTGTTTTGCTTTTTATACACTACCCTATCAAATTGCTTTTTTAATTTATCCAGCTCGTCTACAGGCTCTTCCTCCTCTTGTTTCGCTATAGCTACCAGCTTGCTTTCCTTTACTTCCGCAGTTTTCACTTCTGCATTGCTCACTTGCGGCATAGATGCCATTACCGATGTTGTACTTTGCATCGGCGCGCTGAATGTCAGTGTTTCCGCTACCGCTTCTTTCTTAGGTGCAGGTGCCTCGGTAGTCACTACAGGTGTTTCTGCTACTGTTTCTTTTATATCAGCGGTCTTTACAATAGTGCTTTCTTCTTCCTTTGTCGGGTCTATAATAGCAGGCGCTTGTTGTTCTGCTATCGTTTCATTTACTACGGCAGGTGTTACTTCTTCTGCAGTCAATTCGACAGTTACAGGCGCACTCTCTATTGCAGTAGCAGGTTCCTGGTAATTGTTTGTTACTCTTATATTTTTATTAGCTGTTTGCCTGGCAGGTACATTTGCTGCAGGGATATTGGCACTAACCGGTGCTGCTGCAGGCGCAGCACTAACCGGTGCATTGTTTACGGCTATGTTAGTTGCATTTGCCTTCTTAGTACTTACTACCGGTTTTTCAGATGTTACTTTTTGCAGTTGTAATACAGAACCCGGCACCGGCTCCTCACCTGCTTGCAGCAGGTTCATCTCCATCAGCGATTTTGTCTGCACACCTTCTATCTGCGAAATAGCAAACAGCGTTTCGCCCGGTTTCACTACGTGTGTGGGGCGTACACCTTTCGTCGATTTTTTTTCAAGGTACAGGTACATATCCTGTGGCAAGGGGCGCTCGTCTATTTCATTTATAGACAGCAGCTTTGCATAGCGTATATCTGCCTTGTAGGCATATTCCAGCGGTGTATAGCCTTTGCGTGCATAAATAGCTTTCAGGCCATTCACTTTTACTATTTGTCCATAGGCAGGTGCTGCGGCCTTATTGCCATTGTCAACTTTAGGTGTAAATGGCGTAACGATTTTGGGTGTAGCAGACGCTGCAGTTGCAGGCACAGTAGTAGCTGCTGTAGCAACCACAGGCGCAGAAGCCATTTCAGGTGCATCAGTTTCAGGTACTATTTCATCCCTTGTAGCATATCTGCTGCCATTTACCGCTGCTCCCGGTGCCGCAGTGACATTAGCTGCGTATTTCGCTCCAAAATCTTCTTTATTTTCCATCGCTGCATAGGTATATTCCTGCAGGCGATAATCTTCTATCAGCTTTATCAGCACCTGGGCGTAGCGTGGGTTGGTAGCATAGCCGCAGCGCTTCAGGCCCATAGCCCACCCCGCATAGTCCGTAGTCGATAGCTTGAAAAGCTCTGCATAACGCGGGCTTTTCAGCAGGTAGTCAGAGTGGTCTTTATAGGAATGGTCGGAGCTTGGATATTTTCTGAAACATTCATTAGGTGCATCATCTGTATGCGCAAATGTTTCGCCCTGCCATTCTTTTTTACATTTTATACCAAAGTGATTATTGGCCAGTGTTGCCAGTTCGCTATTGCCGGCGCTGGTTTCATGTATGCCTTGTGCCAGCGTTATTGCAGCCGGTATACCACAGCGTTGCTG
>CAMLKS010000230.1 GCA_946480675.1 uncultured Bacteroidota bacterium | reverse complement strand
TAAATCATCCAAGGCAAATTCTGAATAATCCTCACTTGGATTATATGCCATAGATGGCCACACACTTCCTTCGCCGGTAATTATGTGGAATGGCCCTGCTTTATCTATTGATATTTGGGGACAGCTGCCCAGAAAGGCATACAAATCGAACAAGTTATTAATAATAGCACTATCCATTGTGTTGTTCAATGTATGCTTTTAAAGCAATCCTATCTATTTTATTACTATTGTTTATAGGGAAAGATTTAATACTACTTATAGCGTGCGGCAGCATATAATATGGTAGTTCGTTTTTTAAAGCAGCCCTAACATTATCTATCTCCTCAAAATCTTCCAGCATAAGAAATATTTTGTCTATGCTATCCTTATCACGATATAGAATAGCAAGGTTGTTAACAGCGAACAGCTTTCTAACCATCGCCTCTATTTCACCCAACTCTATCCGGTGGCCATTTACTTTTACCTGATAATCCATTCTTCCGCAATAGAAGATATCCCCTTCCTCATCCTGATAACATAAATCTCCTGTCTTATAATACAGGTCATCGTATAGTGTAATGAAGCTCTCCGTATTTTTTTGCTGATTATTTATATAGCCTGAGGTAATCTGATTACCGGCAATACATAGTTGTCCTTTAGTATTATTTGAAACCAAATTACCAGCTTCATCTATTATTATGGCTTTAACCTGTTGCAATGGCTTGCCTATTGCCATCATATCATTATACGATTTTGGAGCACTTGTATCCAACTTATAGGCAGTGCACCATATAGTAGCTTCTGTAGGGCCATACAGATTATATATCTCGCTATTGGGGATGCAGGTTTTCCATTTTGTTATATCATGAACATTCGAAGCCTCAGCTGTTAAAATGCAATATTTTACGGCCGGCAGATTAATCTTATCAAAATAAGGCTTCATGTAAGTGATAATAGATGGCACCAAGCATGCAACGGTTATTTGTTTATCCCGCAGTGTTTTTATTACATTGATATATTTAACACCGGTGGCCGGTACTGTGTACACACAAGCACCATACAAGAGGGGAACTAAAAAAGATGCAATAGAAACATCGAATGTAAACTCGAACATCTGTAAAAACCTGTCTGATGCATTTATAGAGAATCCCAATGCAACATAAGATGCTAAAAAAGCATGAAGGTTTTTATAAGTTATAGGTACTCCCTTAGGCAGCCCTGTGCTACCAGAGGTGAACAAAACTTACATAAGTGAGTCACCCTCTCTATTAGTATAGGTCAACACTCCAGCGCCATCACTGGTTTCGATATGCAGTACATCCACTACTTGCAGGTCATCATATACCACATCACCTTCTGCACAATTAAGCAATAAATGAACATTAGCACTTTCTAATACCAGCTTATTTCTACCTTCCGGCAATAGAGGATTGATAGGCACATATGCCTTCCCGCTAAACCAGCATGCCAATATTGCAGCGTATGTTTCTACATTATTAGAAACTATAATTCCTATCACATCAGAGCCCGAAGGATTATCCTTCAATACCTGTGCTATTTTGATGGTTAAATTATATACTTCGGAATAGGTGTAGTAAGTATCTTCTATGCAAAAAGCATTATTAGACTTATTCTCTAAAAAAGCTTTATGTAATCTCTGCAGCATCTTTCAGTTTAAGATTTAGTACTGTTGCGATGTATATTATGTACCATTAGGTTTTCTTTTACAGCTGCCATATCCATTTTAATAACAGACTTCAGCATTTCTTTTCTCAGGCGTGACATAGAACGTTTTATCACTGCCTTAACCGTACTCTTATCCAAAGGACAGTCATCTGCCAACAGGTATTTCATCTTAATATCCGCATACAGCTTTACAAATTTCCTATAGCTATTCATTTCCTGTGCATCATGTTCACGATACCACACTATGCCATCCGGCATCAGCACTACAGGATATTTCTGGCCAAGACGGTTCCACATCTCAAAGTCACCCGCCATACGTATATTTTTGAACCCACCTACCGCATCAAAAACATCTTTCTTAATGATGGCAGACAAGGGCGCTTTGTGAAAAATACCCGGCCCTAAGTAGTTATACTCATATGCTTCCTTTGGAGAAAGAATAAAGGGGAATGGCTGCTTATAATATTGAAGTAATGAGCATAAACCCCAACCGGCAGTTGGAAACTGCTCCATCATGCTTATCAAAATTTCCAGCCCTGTAGGATACATATAATCATCGGCATCCACATATTTCAGGTATTTCCCTGTGGCATACGCAGCTGCTTGATTTCGATTGGGATAATCCCCCAGATTCTTCGGGTTCTGATACACTTTCACGCGGCTGTCTTTATCTGCATAGCTCTTAGCTATACGCACTGTATCATCTTTCGAGCCATCATCTACAATAATCAATTCAAAATTCTGATAGGTAGATGCCAATACACTTTCAATAGCTACACCTATGTATTTTTCACGATTATATGATGTCATTAATACACTAACCAGTGGTACGCTCATATTATTTCTTTACAGGAATTGGTGGTTTACCACAATATTCGGTATGCACTTTGGTAAGGTTGTCTTCACTTATAGCCAGTGCATCGGTAAATAAGCGATAGGCTGCTTTGGCAGCGTTATGCATATCTAAATTATATTTTACCCATTTAATTTTCTCCCTGTTAGTCATCGGCCCGCTTATCCATACCACCTTAATCAACCTAAGCAGGTCTATAAAACCCATCTCAGGTTTTGGTGGTATAAATCCAAAATGCCTGTACCTGAAGTATAGCGTAGTTAGTGTTCGTTTAAAGGTAAAGTCTTTATTCTCCAGATGATAATGGTATACCATTGCCTCCGGATTATATGCTATTGTATATCCCTTAGATAAAGCATCCTTTGCCCAAATGGCATCTTCAGAATAAGATGTAACCTGGAAGGGTATCTCTTTTAAAGCAGTGGCCTTATACAAGGCCGTAACGTCATCCCAACCACATGCATTTTTCAGCTCGGCAGGTGACAATGCCGCTAGTTCTTCTCTTGTAAATTTCAATGTCCTGATACCCGATTTAGATACCGGCCTATACCACTCTGCCGGGTTCTTATCTATTTCGTGCGGCACTACCTGCTTACCACAAACAGCCATTACATCTTCACTACTAAAGCCCTCCAACATTTTCTTTATCCAATCTTCATCATATGGCCTAGCATCGCCTACTGTCAATAATAAGAATGCTCCTTTGGCATGCCTTACACCTACGTTCCGTGTTTCTCCGTGATTAAACTCGTTAGGGTTTATATGTACAATCTTCACCTTTTCATATTCTTTCAGAATATCCAATGTGCCATCGGTAGAACCGGAGTCCAGGACAATAATTTCTTCTACTGCTATCGATTGGCTCAGGATGCCCTGAATGCACGCCCTTATTTTAGAGGCTTCATTCTTTACAGGTATAATAACAGATATAGACGCGTTTTGCATGATTTCTATATTGCTCTTTATACAAGTTTGCGCCATGAAGGAGGCATGTTTTTTTCTACCTCTATGTTTTTAAATTTCTCTCCCTGCCTTGGCCCTTTAGCTTTTGCATCTTCTACCATTCGCTCTATACCTTCTTTCAGCGGTATATTTTTTATCAAATGGCCAAAGTATTGGTGTACCTTATCATGATTGGAATAGGCATGCACTACTTCGTTTCTTGATTCAAGAAAATCTATCTGCTCTTTTACTTCAAATGCATCGCATACAATCGTAGCAAGATCCTTTACAGTATATGGAGTATCTGCCCCAATATTAAATACCTGATTGTAAGTTTCAGGCATTTCTATACTTTTTGCAATAATAGGTGCTACATCATCTATATGGCTAAACGCCCGGGTTTGCATGCCATCGCCAAAAATGGTTAGCTTTTTTCCTTGCATTATCTGGTTCATGAATATACCCACCACATTGCGATAAGGATCGCCGATGTTTTGCCTTTCACCATACACATTATGCGGCCTGAAGATGATAAAATCCATTCCGAACATTTCATGTGCGGAATGCAGATCCTGCTCTACTGCCAGTTTAGATATGCCGTAGGGGTCTTCCGGTTGTGGTGTCATATCTTCTTTCATCGGCAGTTGGTTCTTCCCATATACTGCTATCGATGAAGTAAATACAAAACATTTAACCGTACCTGTATTTATAGATGCATTTATCAGGTTGATGCTACCTATCAGGTTGTTGCTATAATTAAACCTGCGGATAAAATGGCTCAGTCCTTCTGCAGCATATGCTGCCAGGTGAAATACATAGGTAAGCCTATGTTCTTCAAAAAGTTTATTTACAAGGTCTACATCATTTATTGACCCCTCTACAAATTGTGCCTTCGGATTCACATTATCTTTGAAGCCTCCTGACAAATCATCAAGGGCAACTACATTGTAGCCTGCATTTATTAAGTGATCGCAAACGTGAGAGCCAACAAATCCTGCGGCCCCGGTTACTAATACTTTATCCATTATCCTTTTTGTTTAATTTTTTCAATTCGCTTGTTGGAATGTTTTGTTCAATTGAAGCTTATGCTTACCTATATTTTCTTCAGTTGCAGGCACTATACTTTCTACTTTTTTACTGAAGTAGTTATTTATATATGGTATGCGTGACAGCTTAAATTGTGCCGATGCCAGGTAGTTGCGCATCAGTTTCACTTCGCGCTTGCTATATAAGTTTATTGAACTGCAATAGTTAATAGTGTTGGTCGCTTCTGTATAATGTCCGCCTTTTATAGCAGCTATAATTATGCTGTTTGCCATTACCCTTACGCCTGTTTTATATTTCTGCAATACGCCTAATTCATTCATCCGCTGGCAGGTATAGGTCAATACTTTTATACGACTTTGTATTTTGGGCAATGCGTTGTATCCTACCCTCG
>CAMLKS010000229.1 GCA_946480675.1 uncultured Bacteroidota bacterium | reverse complement strand
CGAGGTAGTTCAGTTTGGATATTGCAGAGTCAAAAGTACCTTCCGGGGTAAATGTTCCGATATGCAGTTCGTAAATAATGTAATCTTTTAATGCCGGTGCTTTCCAGTTAGTATCGCTCCAAGAAAAAATATTAGTGTCTGCAGCTTTTGATGCTCTGTGTACACCATTAGGTTGATGAAGAGAAGTCGGATCGGGATACAGCTCCTTATTGTCTATTTGAAACATATACGTATCACCGGGCTGTAGTTTATTTGTTGATAGAGACCAGTATCCGTATTGAATAGGGGATAACGAGATGCTTTGTTTGTCTTCAATTACAATTGAAACCTGTTTGGAATTGGGTGCCCAAAGCAATATTTCAGCTTCCTTCGTATTAAAGGTTACACCAAGTTTTCGTTTGCTTACATCAATCGGGTACATGGCATCTATTTTCGCTCATTTTTTAATAGTATCATAGCCCTGTCCGGTACGTTTATTACATCATTTGGCTTGTATTTTTTGTTTTCTGATATTGTATTGCTGCTAGTGTCCAACTCTACTATCCAAATGTCACCATATTTTTTATCAGGTAGCGTGTAGTCTAAAGGTTCGTGGTGAGCATTGAAGATGATGTAATAGTTATCGTCAATTATTTTCTGACCATGCATGCCGGGTGTGCTGATGCCTTGCCCATTAAGATAAACAGCCAGCGACTTTGCAAAGTCGTGCTGCCAGTGCTCATCATTCATTTCAGTACCATTGGGCAAAAACCAGCCTATATCTTCAACGCCCCTTATCGGTTTCCCTTGGAACCAGCCACGCTTCCTGAATACAGGATGGTGCTTCCTGTAATGGATGAGGTGGCGTGTAAACTCCAATAGATCATAATCTATGTTTCCCCAATCTACCCACGATATTTCATTGTCCTGACAGTATGCATTATTGTTACCCTTTTGTGTTCTGCCCATTTCATCGCCGGATAACAACATGGGTACTCCCTGCGACAGGAACAAGGTTGCAAGGAAATTTCGTTTTTGTTTATTTCTTAACCGTATTATTTCTGCATCATCTGTTTCGCCTTCTGTACCGCAGTTCCACGATCTGCTATTGTCTTCGCCGTCATTATTATTTTCACCGTTGGCTTCATTGTGTTTCTCATTATAAGAAACCAGGTCGTGCAGTGTAAAGCCATCGTGTGCCGTAATGAAGTTGATGCTGGCCGATGGTGTACGATAATCGCCCTTGTACAAGTCGGAACTGCCCGTAATGCGTTGTGCAAATTCTCCCAGCATGCTATCGGCCCCGCGCCAGTAGTCACGGATACAATCCCGGTATTTTCCGTTCCATTCAGACCAACCATGGGGAAAATTGCCTACCTGGTAGCCGCCTTCACCTACATCCCAAGGCTCCGCTATTAGTTTTACTTGTGATATCAAAGGGTCCTGGTAGATTATTTCAAGGAAAGCACTCAGATGATGCACTTCATGCAGTCCGCGTGCAAGCGAAGATGCCAGGTCGAATCTGAACCCATCTACATGCATATCTATTATCCAGTACCTCAGGCTATCCATAATGATACGGAGCACATTGGGTAACATGGTATTCAACGTGTTACCGGTGCCTGTATAGTCTTTGTAATACCGTTTGTTTTCATCCAGTCTGTAATAGGTGCTGTTATCAATGCCTTTAAAAGATAAAGTAGGGCCCAGGTGATTGCCTTCTGCTGTATGGTTATATACCACATCCAGTATTACTTCTATGCCGGCCTTATGCAGGGCTTTCACCATTTCTTTAAACTCGGTGACCTGACCACCTAATACGCCTGAGCTGGAATAACGGGCATCGGGAGCAAAGAAGCTAAGGGTGTTGTATCCCCAATAGTTAGTCAGGCCCTTGTCTTTCAGATAGCGGTCGGATACAAAATGATGAACAGGCATCAGTTCAATAGCTGTGATGCCCAGGTCTTTCAGGTACTGAATAGTAACCGGGTGGCCGATGGCTGCATAACAACCTCTTATTTCTTCCGGTATATCCGGATGAGTTTGTGTAAACCCTTTTACATGTGCTTCATATATGACAGAGCTATGAAATGGGATGTCCGGTTTTTTATCACACTCCCAGTCAAAAGAAGGGTCTATTACAACACACTTAGGCAGGAATGGCCCGCTATCTGAGGTGCTGAAACTAAGGTCTTGGTTTTCATCGTCGTTTATATCATACGCAAAAAGCGAATCGTGCCAGTTTATAGTTCCGGCTACAGCCTTCGCGTTGGGGTCTATAAGCAGTTTGTTTCTGTTAAAGCGATGCCCGTTTTCAGGTTCGTACGGGCCATCTATACGAAATCCATATAGCTGCCCCGGCCCGATGCCCGGAATGAATACATGCCATATATTACCCGAGCGGGCAGGCATCCGTATGGTGGCCCATTCTTGCTCCGCATCGGGTTCGTCATATAAGCACAGTTCTACTTTAGTTGCATTTTCCGAGTATATAGAAAAGTTAGTACCATTACCGTTCCATGTAGCACCTAAAGGAAAGGAGTGTCCGGGATAAATTTCAAGCTTTGCATTCTTCATTTGTATCGTGAGCCTTTACGTACTGTTACCGTTAAAGGCCGATAAGTTTTATGCCAATAGCTTTTTTTACACATCTGCACCACATATTATGAAAGGTTGTGGAAGCATATATCAGTTTGATATGGATTGTATGGAAGCGCTACTGTTTGTTAAACAGCCAGATATAACAAATGGCTTTTTATGATGCGGTGCTCCGGCATTAGGCTGTATGTAGCACTGCGTTGTACAGAATCATATAAACCCTCATTTAAGAATAGCATTTTTGGCATTAGATTTAAAAGTAGGAAATGAACGCAGGTGTTCGGTTGGTCACGGTTGGTTCCGCCCCTGTAATGCCTGCGTTTTTGTGTATCGCTTAGGTGTATGGTAGAATGACCCAGTATAGAAAACTTTTCATGCCGAGGTTTTCTTAATTTACTTTCCGGCAGTTATATACCTACTAATATAATTAGCTAAAGACGACATAAAGTATGTAGCTCCGCAAGTGTATAATTGCTATTGTTAAGTCTTTTAGTAGTTGAAAAAGGCGGATTGATTAAATCCAACGGCGTTCATATTGTATGAGAATTGTATATAAACAAAAAAGTCGACAAGCAAATGCCGACTTAATTATTTGAAACCAAGTGATTCTGTAGGGACTCGAACCCTAGACCCGCTGATTAAGAGTCAGCTGCTCTACCAACTGAGCTACAGAATCATTATGCGCGTGAGCGGCAACAAATATAAGTGTTCTACAGCGTATTAGATAGTCCAGTCTACTAATTGATTTACCCATTCTTCCCTGAATGGCGTCTGAACCTTAATGTAGTTATCTGTATATCCTTCCATCATACCGTTCTTCTCTGCACTTTCAAACAACACTTTGCGATTTTGGCCGCGGTGTTGCTCGCTAAAGTATTGCAGTTTTTGATAGGAAAGGTTGCGTAATACCTTGTTGCGTTCCTGCCTGATGTGTATAGGAACAACCGGGTTGAGATCTAAAGCCAGTGTATTAGCCCTTTCTGAATAAGTAAATACATGCAGGTAAGATATATCCAGTTCGTGCAGGAAGTTGAAAGTATCTTTAAAATCATCATCACTTTCTGATGGGAAGCCGACAATTACATCAACACCTATACAGCAATGCGGCATCAACTGCTTGATAGTAGCTACCCTGTCTGCATATAGCTCCCGGCGATATCTGCGGCGCATCAGCCCCAGTATTTTATTACTGCCACTTTGCAATGGTATGTGGAAGTGCGGCATGAACTTTTTAGAGCCTGCAACAAATTCTATGATCTCATTGCTAAGCAGGTTGGGCTCTATAGATGATATACGATAGCGTTCTATACCATCTACTTTATCCAGTTCCTGTACCAGGTCATAAAAAGTAGTGTCTATCTTTTTACCGCCTTCATTACCCTTTCCAAAATCACCCAGGTTAATGCCGGTAAGTACTATTTCTTTGGTGCCTGAGGCAGCCAGTTCATTTACATTTTTTAATACCCCATCAATGCTGTCGCTACGGCTATGGCCGCGTGCCTGTGGTATGGTGCAAAAGCTGCAGCTGTAATCGCAACCATCCTGCACTTTCAGGAAAGTGCGGGTACGGTCGTTGATAGAGTAGGAGCTATTAAAACCATTCACATCTTCTATGTCGCATGAATGTATTTTTGCTGTAGTACTTTTGGTAAGGTCTTGCAGGTGCTTGGTGATATTGAACTTTTCAGCGGCACCCAGTACCAGGTCTACACCTTCTATACCGGCTATTTCTGTGGGCTTCAACTGGGCATAGCATCCGGTGATAACAACCATAGATTCCGGTGCACGGCGCTGGATGCGGCGTACCAACTGGCGGCATTCTTTATCGGCATTCTCGGTTACGGAGCAGGTGTTGATGACATACACGTCTGCCACATCTTCAAATTCCTTTTTCACAAAACCGTCAGCCTCCAGCATCCTGCTGAGTGTGGAGGTTTCAGAATAATTCAGCTTACAGCCCAGTGTATGAAATGCTACCGTCTTCGATTGCTGCATAAGGGCGCAAAGTTACTGAAAACGTGATAATTACTTTTTGATATTAGTCATCATAATTGTAAATTTGGATATATGATACATAATAGAAGGACATTAGCATTGTCATTTGTTGCTTTGATGTTGATTTTCAGTGCATGCAAGAAACTAAAGACACTTACGGAAATTAAGAAAACAGTAGATTATTCTGAGGAAACAGACCTGCCCGATATACCTCGTGTCGGACCCTTTCCACCCCAGGGTGTAACTATGTTTTTACCAAGTTTGGGCATTGCTACCAATTCAAAACAGTTTGCGGCTGAAAATGAAACAGCAGCTGACCTTATAACAAG
>CAMLKS010000228.1 GCA_946480675.1 uncultured Bacteroidota bacterium | reverse complement strand
TCCGATCTCTATTGCCTGCTGGGACATTGTAAATGGTGAAAGCACTGAATGTTGTGCAACCGTCTTCACAAACTGCAACAACATTTATACCTACATCGCAACCTAACTGGTTTTCTACGTAGA
Organism: uncultured Bacteroidota bacterium; assembly: GCA_946480675.1. The sequence goes on along the minus strand of CAMLKS010000228.1, from coordinate 4,788 downwards.
TATTCCCTTGTTGACCCTTTGCGACAATATTTAACACAATCGCCATTACCATTAATAAAAGCATTCTTTTCATGTGTGTAAAATTTTTAAGGTGAAGAATGATCTAATGTAAAAATGAATTAGTTAAGATTCAATGCTTTAATATTAAAAAATCAATTTGCTATTAAAATTTAATCTGCTGTTAAATATTTTTTAATAAACAATTTGAATTACGTATTTCATTTTTTATATTTGGTAACAATGTTCATTTTTTTCTTAATCATTTAATCGGGTACAAACATGAAAATGAAATTTATTCTTGCTGCCGTCTTGTTGTCAGGTACAAGCTATGCACAACAGAATGTAAGCACCAATGGCGTTAAGTATGTTCTGCTGGAAGAAGGCACAGGAGCTTGGTGTCCTCACTGCTCTGATGGTGCTGTATATGTAGAAAATGTACTTGCATCTCACCCAAAAGTAATAGCAGCATCTATTCATGATGACCAAGGAGCAGGCCCAACTGCAGATCAAATGGTAATAGCTGAGGGAGCGACCTGGAATATAGATTATGCGACCCCTGTTGGATGGCCTTGTGGTGCTGTTGATAGATTGACTAATATAGCAGGTAATACAGATGTCGTTATGAATAGGGGAAAGTGGGCATCAGCATGTACTTCAAGGGAAGGTGCAAGTGCAGATGTGGATATTAATATGACACATTACTACGACCAAACTACCAAGACTTTATCAATAACTGTAACTGCGAAAATGAAGAAAGACCTTTCGGGTGAATATAGGATAAATGCATATGTAGTAGAGGATAAAGTTTCTGGTACAGGTTCGGGCTGGGATCAGAAAAACGATACAAGTTATTATAACAATAATCCATCGCACAAATACTACAAGGCTAATAATAATGCTACTAAGACCGCTATCGTAGGCTTTAAACATATGCAAGTGGTTAGAGCTATGCTAGGGGGTACTTATGGTACTGCCGGTATCATAGCAAATAATCCTAAAAAAGATGCTACATATACTAAAACCTATACCTATACAGTAACCGGAACCCAAAAAATATCGGATATGAAACTTATAGGTATGGTACAGCAGTATAATGCAGACTTGAAAAAACGACCAATTCTGAACTCCGTTCAGGCAAAAGTATTGCCATGGAATCCTTCAGGTATAGCACAGGTTTCAAATTTTACAGAAATGAAGGTGTTTCCTAACCCTGCATCAAGCGTAATAGGTATCCAGGCATTGGTAAATGAGCCTGCTGAAACAAAAGTTACGATCACCAATGCCGTAGGTCAAACCGTGTTTACCAAAATGTATCCTGCCGGTGGCAGCATGTTTGCAGAATCTATCTCTGTTGAGCATCTGAATAGTGGCTTGTACTTTGTTACGGTTTCAAGCAACGGTAGCTCGGTTGTTGAAAAGTTATTCATCAATAAATAATAACTGATAAAATCCATTGTGTAGAGCTGTCCATATCGGGCAGCTCTACTTTTTTATAAATAAATACATCATTGTAATACATTATTTTTGCCGCCAGTTATGGCAAACGAGAATCAACTGCAAAGCATTATAGCCCACTGTAAGGAATACGGCTTCATCTTCCAGAGTAGCGAAATATATGATGGCCTCGGCGCCGTGTACGATTACGGCCAGTATGGTGCCGAGCTGAAAAAGAACATCCGCGACTACTGGTGGAAAAGCATGACCCAGATGCACGATAACATTGTGGGTATCGATGCGGCCATTTTCATGCACCCTACCGTATGGAAGGCCAGCGGCCACGTAGATAATTTCAGCGACCCGATGATAGATAACCGCGATAGCAAAAAACGCTACCGCGTAGATCACCTGATAGAAGCCCATGCCGAAACGCTGGATAAAGAAGCGGCCGATGCCCTGCTGCAAAAAATGGATAGCTTGCTGGCTGCCGATGATTTTGCCGGCCTCAAAACCCTGATAGAAGAGAATAAAATAAAGTGTAGCGTGAGCGATACCGCCAACTGGACCGATGTGCGCCAGTTCAACCTCATGTTTGCTACCGAAATGGGCGCTGTAGCATCTGACAACCCGGAAGAGAATAAGGTGTACCTGCGTCCTGAAACGGCACAGGGTATTTTCGTCAACTTCCTGAATGTGCAAAAGACCGGCCGTATGAAAATACCTTTCGGTATAGCACAAACAGGTAAGGCCTTTCGTAATGAGATAGTAGCCCGTGGCTTCATCTTCCGCATGCGTGAGTTCGAACAGATGGAAATGCAATTCTTCGTTCGTCCCGGCACGCAAAAGGAATGGTACGAATACTGGAAGGAAACGCGCATGAAATGGCACCTGAGCCTGGGCATCCCGCAAGAACATTACCGCTTTCACGATCACGTAAAGCTGGCCCACTATGCCGATGCCGCCTGCGATATAGAGTACGATTTCCCTATGGGCTTCAAAGAAGTAGAAGGCATCCATAGCCGTACCGATTTCGACCTGAAGAACCACCAGCAGTTTAGCGGTAAAAAGCTGACCTATTTTGATACCGAGCTGAACCAGCACTATATACCATATGTAGTAGAAACATCCATAGGCCTGGATAGAACGGTGATGATGCTACTGAGCGAGGCCTATAAAGAAGAGGACCTGAGTACCGAAGAGAAGAAAGATAGCCGCGTGGTGCTGAAATTTCCGCCACTGGTAGCGCCCATCAAGCTGGCTATATTGCCATTGCTGAAAAAGGATGGTTTGCCCGAAATAGCCCGCGAACTGCAAAATGAATGCAGGCCTTATTTTAAATGTTTTTACGAAGAGAAAGACACCATAGGCAAGCGCTACCGCAGGCAAGATGCTATTGGCACACCTTTCTGCGTAACGATAGACCACCAGACAAAAGAAGACCAAACGGTTACCATACGCTATCGCGATGAAATGAAGCAGGAACGCATACACATTTCGCAGGTAAGGGAATTGGTAATGAAAGCCATACAAGCATTTTAAAACATACGCCGGTTAATGCCCGGCGTTTTTTATGGATACGCAACAACAGGTAAACGAAGCGCTGCAGCGCGACTGGGGCATACAGCTGCCCGCTACCTATACGGAAGCGGAAATATTGCAGGCGCTGGCATTGCGAATAGCTGCGCTGGTAGAAAAAAGCCCCGAAGCGTTCTTTCAGCTTATGTACCGGCTGGATATACCGGAATCGAAGCTCAATGCCACTGTACCGGATGCCGATGCGGCCATTCATGTAGCGCGCCTTATATACAACCGCCAGTTGCAGAAAATAGAAAGCCGCCAAAAATATCGCCGGGATGATACTGATCATGATGCGGATACAGATTTGAGATGGTAAATTTTGTAACTTTATAGTTCACCCATATTTTAATATGAAGAATATACTACCGCTGCTATTATTAGTAGTTGTGATAGGCGCATGTAAAAAGAAGCCTGACCCGGTAACCCCGGAGGTGCCGGTAACTAAAAATACGAATGGCGAATTGCGTATCAGTATTTCGCATGTAGCGGGCAACCAGGCATTGCAGGCTGGTAAAGGCTGGTACAAAACAGAGAATGGAGATTCATTGCAGATAGACAGGCTGCTGTATTTCCTTTCCAATTTCAAACTGGTAAAGGCTGATGGCAGCATGTATATCGAGCCTGAAAGTTATTACCTCGTACAGCATAAAAATGATACAGACTTTACTATAGTGATAGAAGATGTGCCTCCCGGCCAGTATTCTAAACTGGTATTCCTGCTGGGCGTAGATAGTGCCCGTAATACCAGCGGTGCGCAAACAGGTGCATTAGACCCCAACAGCGGTATGTTTTGGGATTGGAACACCGGCTACATCATGGCAAAGCTGGAAGGCAAGTCGCCGCAGTCTACCAGCCAGGGTGCTGTTATTTACCACCTCGGTGGCTTTAAAGGTTTCTACAGTGCACTAAGGCAAATATCGCTGGATGCGGTGATGAAGATAGAAGTAGGAAAGCCGGTAAACATGCACATAAAAGCCGACGCACTGGAATGGTTTAAAACGCCTAATACAATAGATATTTCGAAAATGTCTGTAACGATGAGTACCGGTGCCAATACTACTAAGCTGGCAGATAACTGCACCGATATGTTTAAAATAGACCATATAGATTAGTGATGAAAAGAATTGTTTTTGCAGGGATAGCTATAGGTTTCAGCATACTGGTAACTATGCAGGCTTGTAAGCCAGACCCTGATCTGGATGTAGTGGCCAATGCGCCTTTTGGGTTCAGCGTGCCTGAAGGCTGGCCTAAGCCTTTTTACAATTTCGAGAATAATGCAGTGACAAAAGAGGGCTTTGAATTAGGGCGTAAACTGTTTTATGACCCGCGCCTGTCGCGCACCAACGAAGTGTCTTGCGGTAGTTGCCATCAGCCGTCGGCAGCCTTTGCGCAACTCGATCACCCCATTAGCCACGGTGTGGAAGATAAGCTGGGTACACGCAACTCACCATCCATATTCAATATGAACTGGCACACCAGCTTCTTTTGGGATGGCGGTGTAAACCACCTGGAAAGCCAGCCAATAAATCCTATTCAAAATCCGGTGGAAATGGATGAAACATTGGATAATATTATAGCCAAACTGAAGGCTGATGCCAATTATCCTAAAATGTTCAAAGCTGCCTTTGGCGATGAAACGATCAATTCGCAACGCATATTCAAAGCCTTTGCCCAGTTTATGGGTATGATGGTATCCAGCAATGCTAAATACGATAAATATAAACGGGGCGAAGCCGGCGCAAGCTTTACGCCCAAAGAACAATCGGGTTATAC
>CAMLKS010000227.1 GCA_946480675.1 uncultured Bacteroidota bacterium | reverse complement strand
ATAAGAACCCGTTGCTGCACCTGTGGCATACACTTTCTGATAGTCATTACCGCGTAGGTTTCACCGCCATTGCTTTGCTATCGGTAGGTGGTTTTATGATGATGCCTTTTGGTAGTGCTTACCTGGTGAATAACATTGGTATCTCTCAGCAGCAATTGCCATTAGTATTTATGTTCACAGGTATTTCTTCTATCGTTATTATGCCGCTGGTAGGTAAGCTTAGCGATAAGATGGATAAATTCATACTGTTTACAGCGGGTTCTTTACTGGCTATCACAATGGTTATTATTTACACTAACCTATCTGTTACACCACTATGGGAGGTAGTAGTTATAAACATGATCATGTTCATGGGTATTATGAGCCGTATGATACCTGCCACTACACTCAACACCAGCATACCTGAAATGAAAGACCGTGGTGCTTATATGAGTATCACTTCATCGCTGCAACAGATAGCCGGTGGTTTTGCCGCGATACTGGCCGGTTTTATCATTACGCAGAAAACGAAAACAAGCCCGCTGGAGCATTACGATATTCTGGGCTACGTGGTATCGGGCGTTACGCTGCTATGTATCGCATTGGTATACCGTGTCAGTGTAATGGTGAAAAACAAAGCCGCCGCACGTGAACTTGAAAAGATAAATGCCGCCCTTGCACAGAAGCATGAAGAACGACTGGCCATACAGGTAATTGATAAATAAAAAAATCCCCGCAGCACACGCGGGGATTTTTTTATTACGCTTGTGGAAACCATTAAGCACGTGAAGCGAAGTATTCGTCCAGGTTACCAAGTGCCATAGTGAAGCCTTCTTCGAAGCCCATAGTCATGATGGTTTCAAAATCGGCTTCATTAGCAAAGTGTATTTCTATAATTACTTTAGTTTTATCATCACCATCAGCATGAAAACTGTTGTGCCAGTTCATGCTGGGTAGCTCATTGGTAGGGTTGCCATGCTCATCGCAAAAAGCATCTATAGCATTGTAGCTTTTTTGTGGGTTGATAGCCGAGTAGCTGATCTTAGCATATTGTTTGGTACCATCCGGCCCTACCATCGCATATAGCCAGTAGCCACCATTACGAAAATCCATTTCTTTGGTTTCTGCTTTCCATGGCTTGGGAGCCCACCACAGGTCCAGCAGTTCGCTTTGTGTCCATGCCGCCCATACATCTGCCACATTCGCATCAAAATACCGTGTTACCGTTACCTTTTTGTTAGGCAGGTCTTTTACCATTTCCATTTTGTTATTTGTCATGACGTTTAGATTTTATGTTAGCCAATACTTTATCCAGGTTATCAAATTTGCTTTCCCATATATTGCGGAATTGCTCCAGCCACTTGTCTATCTCTTTCATTTTTTTAACGTTTAGGTGGTAATAAATTTCGCGCCCCTGTTGTTCTTGTTTTAGCAATTCGCATTCGGCCAGTATTTGTATGTGTTTAGATACAGCCTGCCTGCTGCTGTCAAAATGTTCAGCTATTGCATTGGGGGTCATAGCTTGTAAGGCTATCAGGGCCAGTATAGCGCGCCTCGTAGGGTCTGCTATGGCCTGAAATACATCTCGTCTCATTGATATTATTAGCAACTGTTCAGTTGCAAATATAAGTGCAATTATTCGGTTGCGCAAAATTTATTTTTCGGATGTTGAATCCGATGTACATATAAATTGTCGTAAAACACCCGTAATTAGTCAGTTAAGACCCCTTTCTGGATAGTGCATAGAAATTAATTTTGTTGCAAACAGAACTATGAGATACTTATTACCGATATTGATCATCACATTCTTATTTATGACAACCGCACAAGCTACAGGAAGCTACGCTACCGTAAACGGCATGAAGATGTATTACGAGGAATATGGCAAAGGTACCCCGTTGGTATTGATACACGGTGGTGGCTCTACAATAGGCACAAACTGGGGACGTGTTATAAACGACTTTGCTAAAAATCATCACGTGATAGCCGTAGAGCTGCAGGCGCATGGACATACTGAAGATAGAGGTACGCCCACCAGTTTCGAACAGGATGCAGATGATGTTGCCGCACTCTTAAAATATTTGAAGATAGAAAAAGCCGATGTATTCGGGTTTAGTAATGGGGCATCCACCACACTGCAACTGGCTATCCGTCATCCGCAATTGGTAAATAAAATAATTATTGCCTCTACCTTTTACAAGAAAACAGGTGCACAGCCATGGTTTTGGGGCATGATGGAAAAGGCCTCTTTTGAGGGTATGCCGCAGCCATATAAAGATGCATTCAAAGCCATCAACCCCAGTGCAGATGCATTATACACTATGTATAAACGTGATACAGACAGGATGCTGAACTTTAAAGACATCAGTGATGCTGATATGAAGCGTATACAAGCGCAGGCATTGGTAATATCAGGGGATAACGACGTGGCAACTGTCGAGCATACAGTTGAAATGTATCGCGTATTATCACATGCACAAATTGCTATTTTCCCGGGTGGCCATGGTGATTATATAGGCGAGCTGTTTACACTAAAGCCTGATGCGCCAAAGCATTACCCTGCTGTAGATATTATTGATGCTTTTTTAAAGGGTAAATAAACTATGTAGCAACATTGATTGAGATATGGTAATGGCAGTTTTTGTAATTTGTCGCCATGAAGCATATCTCCATTATGGTGCCTGTGGGAGCCGCACTTTCGGGCATAGAAGTGTCGCGACATATTCTTACCGAAGTAAACGATTACATGGAAAGTATGGGCAAGCGGCACTTGTTTCATATTCAACTGGTAGGCGCTACAGATACCGTAAAGCTGAATGGCAATTTGTTTACGATTCAGCCCGATGCTACCATACATACACTCAAGGAAACAGACCTCATCATTATACCTGCTATACATGTGAGCCTGGAAAAAAATGTGGCAGCTAATGCACCATTGATATCTTGGATAACAGACCAGTATTATAAAGGTGCAGAGATAGCCAGCCTGTGCGTAGGTGCTTTCCTGTTGGCAAAAACAGGGTTGCTGGATGGCCGCAAATGTACTACCCATTGGAAGGCGGCCGATATATTCAAAGATATGTATCCCGGTATAGAACTGGTGAAAGACAGGATCATTACAGACGAACAAGGTATATACTCTAGCGGTGGAGGCATGTCGCTGCTAAACCTGCTGCTATATATTATAGAGAAATATGCAGGACGGGAAACAGCTATTTATTGTGCTAAATTCTTCCAGGTAGATATAGACCGTACTGCTCAGCTACCATTCATTATCTTCCAGGGACAGAAAAACCATGGCGATGAACACGTACGTAAAGCACAGGAGTATATAGAAATGAATTATCAGCAAAAGATGACTGCAGACCAGATAGCCAGTACGGTATCTATAGGTAAACGTAGCCTGGAACGCAGGTTTAAAAAAGCTACTGACAATACATTGAAAGAATACATCCAGCGTGTAAAGATAGAAGCTGCGAAAAAACAATTGGAAACCGGCAATAAGAAGATAAATGATGTGATGTATGATGTGGGTTATGTGGACAATAAAACCTTTCGTAACTCATTCAAGACAGTAACAGGGTTATTGCCTAATGAGTATCGTAATAAGTATAACAAGCATGTAATAGCATAAATAATAAAGCCCGGAAATTACCGGGCTTTATTATTGCAGTATATTCAGTTATTAACCTTCAAACTTTTTGAAGATAGCCGTAGCAATATGGCCGCCAAAGCCAAAGGTATTGCTCATAGCATATTTCACATCTGCTTTTACAGCTTTGCCTATCACCAGGTTGAATTTACCTGCATATTCAGGCTCTATATTTTCTGTATTGATGGTAGGCGGTATTTGCCCTTCTGTAATAGCAGTGATACAGGCGATGGCTTCTACTGCACCAGCGGCACCCAGCAAGTGGCCGGTCATCGATTTAGTAGCGCTGATATATACTTTAGGGTTTTCACCAAACACACGTTCTACTGCTTTCAGTTCGCTGATATCGCCCATGGGGGTAGATGTAGCGTGCGGGTTCATATAGTCAATATCATCGGCTGTGATGCCTGCGTCTTCCAGTGCTGCCAGCATACCCAGGTAGGCACCTTCGCCCTCAGGGTGTGTGCCTGTTAGGTGATACGCATCTGCTGCCATACCACCGCCTACTACTTCGGCAATGATGGGTGCATTACGCGCTATGGCATGCTCGTAGCTTTCCAGTACCAGTGCGCCGGCACCTTCGCCCATCACAAAGCCATCGCGACCCACATCAAACGGGCGCGATGCTTTCTCAGGTGCTTCATTATATGTAGACAGGGCTTTCGCAGAACTAAATCCACCCACAGCGCTGCGCGTGATAGCCGCTTCCGAACCACCCGTTATGATCATATCGGCTTTGCCCCAGCGTATGTAGTTGAAGGCATCTATCAGTGCAGTATTAGAAGTAGCACAAGCTGAAACAGTCGTGAAGTTGACACCACGCAAGCCGTATTTTATAGAGATAACACCCGATGCAATGTCCACTATCATCTTAGGGATGAAGAATGGGTTGAAGCGCGGTGTACCATCACCATTGGCAAATTCCATTACTTGCTCTTCAAAAGTAGTGATGCCACCATTGCCTGACCCCCATATCACGCCTATACGGTTGCGGTTCAGTTGTTCAAAGTCTATTTGTGCATGTTCTACGGCTTCTTTTACAGCTATCAGTGCATACTGTGTGTACAGATCATATTTACGTGCTTCCGATTTTTCTATATGGTCCAGCGGGTTGAAGTCTTTCAGTTCACAGGCAAATTTTGTCTTGAACTTGGAAGCATCAAACCTGGTTATCATAGCCGAACCACTAACGCCTTTCAGCAGGTTGGCCTGGAATTCCTTCGTCGTGTTGCCAATGGGGGTCAATGAACCTAACCCTGTTACCACCACTCTTTTCATAAGTCTGTTTTT